>NZ_JASCRU010000005.1:0-184464 GCF_030010285.1 Flavobacterium sp. XS2P24 | reverse complement strand
AATTATACCTAAACGAGTTCGTTTACAAGCTTAACAGACGGTATTTTGAGGAAAAATTATTCGATAGGCTAGTAATAGCAAGTATTACAGGATTATGACTAAAAACGGACAATCAATCATCTTTTCTAACAAATGTATATTCAATATTTTCGTTATTTTTTTTAATAGTTATATCAAGTCTTGTGAAGATATTTTCTGATAATATTTTTATGAGTTTAGTTTTATTATCGTTAATGCCAAAAGTGAATAATATTAATTGAATTAAAGTACTTTTACCAGCTGTATTAGCTCCATATATTACATTTAGCTTTTTGCCAAATTCGGCAAGAAAACTTTTGTTATTAACTTCACTATGAATAAAAATTTTATTTATGTTTAAATATGTTTTCATTTTTGCATAAGTATTAGAAAGTAGCCAGCAGAAATGGATGCTTTAAGCTGAAGTTGGTTTAAAGTTGAATTATGTTCTTTTAAAAAAATATTATACAATTCCTTTATACAAAGTACGTCACTAGTAAACGTTGTAAAAATACTTTTTTTACTTTCTATAAATCGAATTATTTTTTGGTGTTCTCCTTGTTTTAAGTCTTTAAATTCATCTAAACTATTTTCAAAATCAAGTTCAAATGACATTGCATCAAAGACATTTATTGAAAGTTCATCACATATTTTATCAGCTCTTTTTCTGCAAAAATCTAAAGCTAACTTTTTTGTTGTTAGGATGTTTAGAATTTTTTCAATTTCGGAAGACTCAATTTTTTTATGTTTATCACTTAATTTCGGAATATCACCTTGATTGTATGTACTTTCTATTTTTTTTAAATGAAAAATTAATGTATCTCTAGCAGCTGTATGATCAATTATTTTGTTTCCAAATACTGTTTTAAATTTTCCAGTAAGTAATTCTAGTTGGGATTTTGTATTTCTTCCTAAATCAATAAACGTGAAATTTAAATTGTCGAAATGCAAAACTTGATTTTTATCAAAAGTAATTTTTGGATTTCCTTTTTTCAATGCATTTTGGCAATCATTTACTAAATTTAAATAGGAAACAGTTTCTGTTGTTTCATTTACTAAAAATTTTTTAGTTTTATTTTCAGATAAACATTTATAATCAAGCGAAATTGTATTATTTGTTATAAAGTATTGTGATTGACTGTAATCTTTAGTTTTGGGAAAACTATCTTTAATTATTTCAATCCCAGATTTAGTAATTTTATCGATTATTTCATAAACAGAATTCGTAGTCCAAATAGTTCCTGATTTTTTTGCTTGATATGTTGTGATTTCGGAAAGTTCTCCCGTAGAATTTAGAAAACCAAAAACAATATCATCATAATGTTCGAGCATAATAAAATACTCTTGGTTTTTTAAACTATTATATTTTTCAAGAAAAACATAAATGCAGGTGTTTCTTTGAAAGTCAAAACCAACATTGGCTTGAACCCCTGAATTACTATCTATTTTTCCTTTTGCCATTTAATATTTTTATTATTTGCTCATTAGAATGTGTAATTTTCTCGGTTTCAGGCGGTATTACAGCTAACCAGTATATAGGCCTGACGTTATCATACTTATCACCCCTAAATTGGGTAGATAAGTCTTATTAGAATCAGTGTTTACTTATTTTCAAATATATAACTTATTACCGAAAAATCTGATAAATCAGCTTTGATAATTAACTTATTTTCAAAAATAATACCTTCTTACTTGTAAACTTTACAGGAAACCGCATTCACTTTCTTTTTTGCGCAAAAGCCCTAGCCCCGGTAGCAGTGAAAAACGGGTTGCAACGAATAACAGGAATAGCTCCCAATAATAATAATAATAATAATGAAGTATTAACCCCCAATAGCAATCATGCTGCGGTTGTCTTGATTCAAAGCGGGATTGTTTACATCCTCGATTGTAGTCATTCCTGCGCGTACTTTCTTTTTGTTTTTAATGGCAAAAGCAATCAAGTCTTCTATCGCTTCGCCATTTCTGAAAGGCGTCAGTAAATCTGTTTCGGAGTTGGAGAACAGACAGTTTTTAATTTTCCCGTTGGCTGTAAGGCGAATTCTGTTGCAACCGTCACAAAAGGGATTGGTTATCGAACTGATAATCCCAAAACTTCCCAAGTAGTTTTTTATTTTGAATTCTCTGGCAGTGAAATTTTTTTCATCTTCTAATTTCTCTACATCCGATTCTGGGAAATGATGTTGCACCTGATCAAGAATTTCCTTTTGAGAAACCATTTTGCTCTTGTCCCACTCATTTCCTGCAAAAGGCATGAATTCTATAAACCGAATCGAAATGGGTAAAAATTGGGTGAGTTTTATAAAATCAATGATTTCATCGTCATTGAATCCTTTAATTAAAACCACATTTACCTTGATTTTGAAATCATTGTTCAGCAATAAATGCAGATTATCAATTACACTCTGAAACTGGTTTCTAAGCGTAATCGAATGAAATTTTGAAGCTACCAAAGTATCTAAACTCAAGTTGATTTTTTTGACTTTAAACTGCTTTAGAACGTCAATATGTTTGTCAATCAGAATTCCGTTTGTAGTAATGGAAATCTCGGTTTTGAGCGACCCTAGTTTGGCGATTATTTCAGGAAAATCTTTTCGCAACAACGGTTCTCCGCCGGTCAATCTTATTTTGTCAACACCATTATTGACGAATGTTTGGGCGATGGCGTGAATTTCGTCAGCCGTCATCAAGCTCGCTTTTGGACTTAATACAATTCCATCGGCAGGCATGCAATAGGTACAACGCAAATTGCATTTCTCAATTAGAGAAATACGCAAATAGTTGTGTTTACGTCCAAAATCATCCGTTAAAACAGCGTTATTTGGTGTCATGATTATTGCCTTTTAAAATATGAAAAACATGCAGCACATGAGGAAATATGGCGTCCATAGATTCCTTTGCGCCATTGGTTGAACCCGGCAAAGCCAGTACCAACGAATTGCCTAAAGTTCCCGCCACGGTTCTGGAAAGCATGGAATACGGCATGCGCTGTTGCCCGTAATTGCGTATGGCTTCCTCAATTCCCGGAATTCTGGTTTCTAATAACGGTTCCAGTGCTTGCGGCGTAACATCTCTTGGCGAAAGCCCGGTTCCTCCTGTAAAAATGATCAATTGATTTTCTTTTGCGAAAGCTTTAGTTCGCTCTTGAATCACATCTATTTCATCTGGTATGATTTCGTAATGTGTCGTTTCCACGCCGCTAATTTCCAGTTTTTCGACAATTATTTTACCGGAACGATCTTGTTTATCTCCCGCAAAAATAGAATCGGAACAAACAAAAACCGCCGCTGTAATTGCGGATGGAAATCTATTTTTGAAAGACGATTTTCCGCCTTCTTTATTGATTAATTTTATCGTCGAAATCTCGATATTTTTGTCAATTGGTTTCAGCATATCATACATCGTAAGTGCCACAATCGAAGCGCCGTGCATCGCCTCGACCTCAACTCCGGTTTTATAAACCGTTTTCACATTGAAAATAACATCAATGCTCAATTCGTTGATTTCGTATGCTACCGATGTAAATTCAATTGGAATAGGATGACAATCCGGAATGGATAAATGCGTGTTTTTCACCGCAAATAACCCGGCAGTTTTTGCCATTTCCAGCACGTTCCCTTTTGGCACCAGATTATTCACAACGGCGTCAATAGTTTCTTGCTTGCTGACTATAACTGTTGCTTGAGCTGTTGCGGTGCGGAGCGTACTTATTTTATGTGTGATATCAACCATTTTTTTTAAAATGTTTAAAGTTTAAAGTTTCAGGTTAAATCTGATAACGACTAATTATAGAAACTACGAACTACTTTTTAATTTTTTTGTACTTTAAAATGTTTAAGCCAATCATTAAAGACAATCGCTATCGACAACGGAAATTATGACTTTCGCCTTTAAGACCTTCGACTCAGTTACTTTATGACTTTTATTACTACAAACTATTTTTCTTCCAGGTAAAAGTACTATTTTCAAATATTTCTTTACCAAAAATAGGCACATCAGTTTTTATCCAATTCACAATCGTTTCCGTAGCTTCATACACTTGCTTTCTTCTCGTTGCCGAAACAAAGACAAACAAACAGATTTCTCCGACTTTCACCGTACCCAAACTGTGATAAATGTGCATGCAAATCAAATCGAATTGTGCGAACGCTTTCTCTCTAATCACGCTCAGTGCTTCGTCTGCCATTTCCTCATAAGCAGTATAATCAATTGCTGCTACGGTCTGACTGTCAATCACATCGGCTCTGACTTGACCCAAAAAAATATTGTGTGCTCCAATAGTGGTTTTCGATTGGTGTTTGGCAATCGACTGCCCTATAAATTCCGAAGAAATGGGTCCTTGAATGAAAACAGTTTTCTTACTCATGATTTTATTTTATTAATACTTACAAAGTCTCCAAAACCTTGTAGACATCTATTTTATCTAATGCTTTAGCGCCACCGGCAATACTTTTGGCATTCGCAAAATTATTATTTATAAGAATCTCCACTGCTTTTTTACTTCTAATTCCGGATTGGCAAAAAACAAGTAATGTCGCATTCGGTTCCAGTTGATGCAATTCAGATTCTAAATGGTCTAACGGAATTTGAATCCCATTTTTGATTGTTATTTTTGGGTATTCATCAGCATTTCGAACATCCAGAAAAAGAACTTCCGGATGATGCATTTGTTCCAATGCAAGAGCAGCACTAATTTCAATAGTTGCAGTTTCAACTGAGCTATATTTATTTTCAAAAGCTAGTAAATCAATAGTATGCGGCGCTTTTTTTGAAAACTCAAACTTCTGTTGTTCGTTATTCAACATATTATAAACCAGTAATTTTCCAGACAACAAATCTCCTATTCCCAAAACCATTTTCAATACTTCATTTGCTTGAAACATACCGATGATTCCCACCGATATTCCCATAACACCTGCATCATTACAGTTCTTAACCTCATTGGATTCATCAGGAAATAAACAGCGGTATGTAGGTCCGTTTTCATAATTAAAAACAGAAACCTGCCCTTCAAATTTATAAATAGAGCCGTAAACAAAAGGTTTGTTAGTTACACCACATGCATCATTAATCAAATATTTAGTATCCAGATTATCCGTCGCATCGACTATAATATCATATTGTTCGAATAACAAAATTGCATTTTTCGAATCTAATTTTTTAGTGATTGCGTTTATTTTTATCGAAGGATTGAGTTCCAAAGCCATAGCTTTTGCTTCGAGAACTTTACTTTTTCCCACGGAACTGCTTTTGTAAATCACTTGTCGTTGCAAGTTGGTCACTTCGATTCTATCATCGTCAATAATACCAATTTCCCCTATTCCGGCTGCAGCCAAATACGGTAAAACAGCCACACCCAATCCACCTGCGCCAATAATTAAGACTTTGGCTTGCTGCAGTTTTTGTTGCCCATCAATTCCTACTTCAGAAAGTATAATTTGTCGGTTGTATCGTGCTGTTTCCATAATCTTAGTCTTTTATAATTCCCCTTTAGGGGTTAGGGGTACTATCCTCCGGCAAATGGCGGTAATAAAGCTACAATATCGTTACTTTTTAGAATATAACTGGAAGTATCTTGCATTATTTTTTGATTAATCGCTATGCTAAATGAAAGTAAATCCAATTCGTATTTATATTTCAATATAGACAATAAATCCTTTAAAGGCATATTCGAAAAAGAAAATTCTTCTCCTTGACTTTTTGTTTTCTCGGCTATGGCGCCAAAATATTTAACCGCTATCATGACATTACATTTAAATTTTGAAAAATAAACTCATCTTCTAAATTCTCCTCTTGAAAATAAGCTATTAATTTTGAAGCATTTCGCACCACTTCACCAATGACGATAATTGCAGGAGAGGAAAGTTGGTGTTCTTCCACTAATTGCGCAATAGAACTTATGGTTCCCACCACTTTTTTCTCCGTGTCTTTCGTTCCGTTTTGAATGATGGCAACCGGTAAATCATCGGTTCTGTTGTTTTGATAAATCGAAATAATTTCGTCCAATTTATTCATACCCATTAATATCACCACTGTTGCTGAGGATTGTGATGCCAAAGCCACGTCTTTAGACAACTTATGATCCGAAGTAGTTCCGGTAATTACCCAAAAACTTTCAGCAATTTTTCGTTGTGTCAAACTGATTCCATTAGATGCAGGAACGCCTAAAGCCGATGAAATTCCGGGAACAATTGCGGTTTCCAAATCAAATTTTTCAGCATATCCAATCTCTTCGCTTCCTCTTCCAAAAACAAATGGATCGCCGCCTTTCAATCGAACAACATGACCAAAACGTTTTGCCATCGACACAATCAATTCATTAATTTGATCCTGACTGTACGCGTGACACCCAAAACGTTTCCCCACAAAAATAATTTCTGCATGCGTAGCATATTGCAATAATTCTTCATTTACAAGGGCGTCATACAAAACAACATCAGCACTTTCCAGCGCTTTGATTGCTTTTAAAGTAATCAACTCTACATCTCCGGGGCCCGCCCCAACGATTGTCAATTTTGGTGTATTTGAATTTTTCATTTTAACTGGGATAAATTGGTATTCAATTCGTTCAACTCGGCAACAGAATTTATATTTTTAAACAAGTGTCTTTTGGCATCCGTAATCGGAATCAATTGATGTTTTACATTTGAAATGAAGCGCATCATTTTCAAATCATTTACATCAATTGCCTCTTTTAAAACAGGTAGTATTCTTTTTGAATATATTCCTATCAAAGGATGAATCCGATTTGTATCTTCAAAAACAGAAACATCAAAATTTGTACCATGCTTTTCAATCAACTCCAATAGTATTTCGCTAGAAATCAATGGAATGTCACAACTCAATATCAAATTCATCTCTGTTTCTGAATGAACCAGCGCGGTATATATTCCACCCAAAGGTCCTTTATCAACTACTATATCTTTTATTTTCTTGTATGCTAAATAATCATAATCGTTTGTATTCGTAATCAATTGAATGTTACTCGATATTTGCAAAACCGCTTCAATAATATGCTCGATAAAAGGTTTGTTTTGGTACAATACCAATCCTTTCTCCGACTGCATTCGGCTACTTTTCCCTCCACAAAGAATTGATACTTGCATTTTTTTTATTTTTAAAGAGATGAAAAAACTTAGAAACAAGAAGCATGATTATGATGCTGCTTTTAAAACTAAACCATCAATCTTAATTTATTTCTATCTTTTCTCTTGTTTCTTGCTTCAAACTATATTCTTCTTAACCTAATCAATCAACTTTACACTCCTTACTAGGATTATTATTTTCTATCAATAAAGCGGTATAACCTGTACTTCCTGATCTTTTGCAATATCTATCACATCATAAGGCAAATAAATTAAAGCATTTGCTGTTGCAAAAGTGTTTAACATCGCTGAACTTTGACTCTCCAGAATAGTAACTTTTTCATCGTCATACAATCCTTTCAAGAACAGTGATTTTCCGGATGTGTTTTCAAACGGAACCGTAATTTTCCGTTTAATTTTTGGCAAATAAATAGCTTCAAAACCCATACTTATTTTTAGCGCCGGATGAACGTAAATATAAAAACCGGTCAATGTTGACGCTGGATTTCCAGGCAATGCAAAAACTATTGTTTTGTCTTTTTTTCCAAAAAACAAAGGTTTTCCCGGTTTCTGATTGATTTTATAAAACAACTCTTCTACTCCATTTGACAAAAGTGCCTCTTTTACAAAATCATAATCCCCAACCGAAATTCCGCCAGAAACCAAGACCACATCAAACGCAGAAAGAGAGCTTTTCAACACTCTTTTTGTCGCTTTCAGATTATCCTTCACACGGAACATTTCTATTTTCTTAATCCCAATTCCCTGCAAAGCGGATTGAAGCATAATCGAATTACTTTCGTAAATCTTTCCTTGAGCTAATTTTCTTCCGGCTTTCACCAATTCGTTTCCCGTGACTACAATGGCAACTTTTGGTTTGGCATAAACTGTAATTTCCGTGATTCCCAAACAAGCTAAAAAACCAATAGCAGCAGGAGTAATCAAAGTATTCTTTTCTAATACGAGTTCGTTTTCTTTGATTTGCTCGCCTTTATTTCTGACATTGGCAAAACGAACAGGCATTTTAGTTATTTCAACCGTTTTATTTTTAACCGCAGTATGTTCCTGCATCACAACCGTATCCAAATCATCAGGAACGTAAGCCCCCGTAAATATGCGAATCGCCTGATTTTCCTTTATTTTTTTATTCGAAAAATCACCTGCCTGCGAAGTGCTTACTACATCCAATTGCTGCAATTCACTATGTATAAAAGCGTAACCGTCCATCGCTGATTGCCTGAAAGGCGGCATATCCATTGGCGAATAAATTGTTTCCGCCAAGATAAAACCAAGTGATTTTGCCACTTTAATTTTTCTGATGGGCATCTTGCAACTATTCTTTGCAATTATCGATAAGGCTTCTTCGACTTGTACCATAACACTTTTCAAAAATAAGTATAAATACTTATTACAAATATAAGTATTTATATCTAGTTTGATTGTTTTTTATAAAAAAAATTTATAACAAAAATTTCATACCATCAAGTTAATCAACACAAAACAAAAGATACTATTGCAAACAAAGTGATTTTAAAACACAATTGGAATTGTAAACAATCGCTTTATTTAAAAAAAGGCAAAATTTGTTAAACACACACATTTTTTTCAATAAAAATGCACCTTTAATAAATTTAAAACATTTTTTTTATATAATTCTCTTTTATATAGTTGCTAAATAGCTATATTTATGCAAAATTTATATATATGGAACTTTTAACGTGTCCGAAATGCCAAAGCAACCACATTATAAAAAGTGGTATAATCAACAGTAAACAAAGGTATTTATGTAAAAAATGCAATTATTTTTTTACGGTAAATAAAATAGGTAAAAAGATCGATGATTACTATGTAACCAAAGCATTACAGCTCTATCTCGAAGGCTTGAGTTTCCGTGAAATCGAGCGAATCATTGGGGTTTCCCACGTAACTGTAAGCAACTGGGTAAAGACATTTAACATCAAAAAACCATCTCACGCCAACTACCATCCTACTTATAAGATTTTTAGCCACTTAGAGCTGATAGAATATCTAAAAAATAAACAATTACTTTCCGGTGCAGGTATGATAATAACGGAACTTGGAGATAAGTTTATGCTTATAAAATGGGAAAGATTCAAAGATTAACTATATACCTTTACACATAAATATATCTAAATTTTTTTTCAGAATAAAATAATAGAATTTGGCACTTTATTAACCAACCACTTAATAACCAAAATTTTATTTATGAAAAAAATATTTTTTATAGCGGCAGTACTATTATTGTCCCTAAAAGGTTTTTCACAAGGCTCAATTGATTACGGTAGCGGAATGAAATTCAATTTGAACGAAGATGGTTCAAAATACATGCGATTCATTGCATGGAACCAAATATGGTTTCGTTCAAGCCAAATGAACCCCGGAACAATGATTGGAAATGAAGCGGCAACAACCGGAACCGACATTGGAAACAGACGTTTGCGTTTTCTTGCCTACTCTCAATTATCTAAAAGATACATGATTGTAACGCACTTTGGGATCAACAATCAAACCTTTACTAATGGTGGTGCAGCAGGAACTTCTGGAACTGGCGGATACGGTGCCGGAAAAAAACCAGGTTTATTTTTTCACGATGCTTGGAATGAATACGCATTAGTTTTACCTGAAAAAGACAAAAAATTCAGCTTATCTCTTGGTGGAGGATTGCATTATTACATGGGATTATCCAGAGCAACAATGGCTTCTACATTGAACTTTTTAACCATTGACGCGCCTATCTTCAACTGGCCGTTAATTGAAAATTCAGACCAGTTTGCCAGACAAATGGGTTTATTTGCTAAAGGAAAATATGGCAAATTAGAATACCGTTTGAGTTACAATAAACCATACGCTACAAATTTAGTTCCCACTAATGTAACTGCAGCAGATAATGCTGTAGCAGTTGATAACAGCGGAAATACAAAATGGTCAAAAGCAGGTTATTTCGAATATCAATTTTTAGATCAAGAAGCTAATTTACTGCCTTATAAAGTAGGAAGTTATCTTGGAACTAAAAAAGTATTCAACATAGGTGCTGGTTTTTACACTGCACCGGACGCAACCAAATCTTCGGTTAACAGCACTATTAGCAAACACAATATCAATCTTTTTGCTGCAGACGTTTTCCTTGATTTGCCTGTTGGGAAAAAAGAAAACAAAATGGCCGTTACCGGATACAGTGTTTTCTATGATTACGATTTTGGACCAAATTATTTACGTAATGTAGCCATTATGAATATTGGTTCTGTTGACCCAAACTTCACAGGAAACAGAGCATTAGCCGGACCAGGAAATGCACAAGCTACCATTGGATCGGGAAATATCTGGTACACACAAGCCGGAATTTTATTGCCAAGCAGAGTAGACAAACCTAAAATACGCGTACAACCTTTTGGAGCATTTACGTATAAAAATTTTGACGCTTTAGACAAGTCCAGCACCCAGTTTGACCTAGGAACCAACTTTTTCTTGGATGGACAACATGCTAAAATCACAGCTCAATATTCAACAAGACCCGTTTACACTACTCCGTCTTCTATCTCAGGATCAAAAGGGGAATTCGTAGTGCAACTTCAAATCTATCTATAAACTAATTTAAAAATATAATTTATGAGTACTAAATCAACAAAAGGTATTTGGAAAGTCATTTCCGCATCCTCAATGGGTACAATGATCGAATGGTATGATTTCTACATCTTTGGAAGTTTAGCCGTTGTAATTTCAACTAAATTTTTCCCTTCAGATAATCCCACAGCAGCCTTCTTGTCTACCTTGGCAACATTTGCAGCCGGATTCGTAGTTCGTCCTTTCGGAGCCCTTTTCTTCGGAAGATTAGGAGATTTAATTGGAAGAAAATATACGTTCATGGTTACGTTGTTATTAATGGGTGGAGCGACATTCCTGATAGGTTGTATCCCGAGTTATGAAACTATTGGATTTATGGCACCTTTATTAGTATTAATTCTTCGTTTGCTTCAAGGTCTTGCTTTGGGTGGTGAATATGGCGGAGCCGCGACGTATGTGGCTGAGCATGCTCCCATCGGACAAAGAGGATACTGGACTTCTTGGATTCAGACTACAGCAACGGTTGGTTTATTCATCTCTTTGATGGTGATTTTAGCCACGAGAAACATCCTTACACCAGAACAATTTGACGAATGGGGATGGAGAGTTCCGTTCTGGGTTTCTATCATCATGGTAGGAGTTTCGTATTTGATTCGTAAAAACATGGATGAATCTCCAGTTTTTGCTAAAGCGAAAAGCGAAGGAAAAACAAGTACAAACCCATTGAAAGAAAGTTTTGGAAATCGTTACAACTTAAAATTTGTATTGTTGGCTTTATTTGGAGCAACAATGGGACAAGGAGTTGTTTGGTACACTGGACAATTTTATGCAATGAGTTTCATGAAAACGGTAATGTCTATCGACTCCTCTCAAGTAGACACTTTGCTTGGGATTGCATTAATCCTTGGCACACCATTTTTCATCTTCTTTGGTTGGTTAAGTGATAAAGTAGGTAGAAAATACATTATGATGGGCGGAATGTTACTGGCTATTGTCTTGTACAGACCTATCTACAAGCAAATGTTCGAAACCACATCTGTAAAAAATAAAACCGAAATTGTAGCAAACACTAAAATTGTTGCTGAATTAAAGGAGAACAAGAAACAAACTATGGATTCTATCTATACGACTAACAAAGAGTATTCAGATGGAACGTCATTATTAGAAGTAAAAACGGTATCTTTAGAAAACGGTTCAGCTAAAGTTGTAGACGGAAAACCAAAAATAGAAACCAAGACAACTATTAAAATTAACTCCAGCGACAGATGGGCTTTGATATTTTTAGTATTTGTGCAAGTACTATTTGTAACTATGGTTTATGGTCCTATTGCTGCGTTCTTAGTTGAAATGTTCCCGGTAAAAATTAGATACACATCAATGTCATTGCCATATCACGTAGGAAATGGAATTTTTGGAGGGTTACTTCCCGCTATTTCAACCTATTTTGTGACCAATGCAAAAGACTTAGGTCATCCGGAGTTTTACCTTGAAGGCCTTTGGTATCCAATTGTTATAGCTGCAGTCAGCTTTGTTGTTGGAATGGTTTATATTAAAAATAAAGACAAAAACGCTCACGTATAAAAAACACAGCTATGAAATGAGCATTATTGTAATTGGGTTGCAAACTCCAATGATTATATGCGAATTACATATGACCGATAAATAAAAAAATAGCAACATATGAATCAGATAAAAAGAGTTTTAGGATTAGTTTGGATTGCGTTAGCTGCTGCTGCAGCGTATTTTTGCATCTTTACTTTTGGATTGCCAAAATTTATGTCAGGCAAACAAGAAGATTTAGTATTTGGAATTATCATCCTTTTTATACTCACACCATTAATTGTTTTAGGATTAGGAACCTTTGGGTATTACTCCTTAATGGGTGATTATGATGAAAAAAATAACTAACTGAATTCCACAATAGACAGTCTCTGCATGTATTTGCAGAGATTGTTTATTTTTAAATTAAAAACCCAGATTCAAAAATAGAATCTTTTAAAAAAAAGCATATCCCGCTGCAAAGCATACTGCATCTTCTTATGAAAAAGAGACACGAACAAAAGTTAGTTATTCTTTCAATGCTAATGCTATTAGCTTTGAACGTGCCACTCTTGCTGTTATTTGACAGTTCACAACCACTTTTTGGATTCCCAATCATCTACATTTATATCTTCTCGGCGTGGCTGTTTTCAATCGCCATATCGTACATAATCATAAAAAGATATTATGAATAGCATTGGACTCTTATTAATATTAGTGCTTTATTTGTCGATTCTTTTTTACATTGCCTATTGGTCCGAAAAAAGAAGCCATTCTAAATGGGCAAATAATCCTTACATCTATTCCTTTTCATTAGCCGTATATTGTACAGCCTGGACCTATTACGGTAGTATTGGCGTTGCTGCAGAATCCGGTTTAAGTTATTTACCCATTTATTTAGGTCCCATATTAATTATCCCCACATGGATGATTATCCTCAAGAGAATTATCCGAATTTCGAGAGTAAATAAGATTTCCAGTATTGCGGATTTTATTTCTTTACGATACGGAAACAGTAGATTTCTGGGAGCACTGGTAACCATAATTTGTATTTTTGGAATCTTACCATACATTTCCTTACAGCTAAAATCAATTTCAGACACCTTTCATATTGTCACAAAAACGCAGGCTAGTTCCAATATTTTTACGGATACAACCACTTATGTTTGCATAGCACTGGCTTTATTTGCTTCCTATTACGGAACAAAATATGTGGATGCCTCCGAGAAAAGACGCGGAATAGTAACCGCCGTAGCCATGGAATCCATCCTGAAGTTAGTATTCTTTTTGATCGTGGGTATTTATGTTACCTATTTTGTTTTTGATGGATTTGATGACATTTATCAAAAAGCTTCGGTTCTTAAAGATTTTGACAAAAAAAATACAATCGGCGGAATTACAAACGGAATCAACTGGTTTTTTCTATGTGTTCTATCCATGTTTGCTATATTCCTATTGCCAAGACAATTCCATACTGCTATTGTCGAAAACAATAAAGAAACACACATTCGAACAGCGATTTGGCTTTTTCCGTTATACCTGTTACTTTTTAACCTTTTTGTATTTCCAATTGCTTGGGGGGGCAACATCCTTTTTGAAGGCAAAGGTCATAATTCAGACACCTATTCCTTGCTGATACCTCAGCTTTTTGATAATAACGTACTAACTGTTTTAGTATTTCTGGGTGGGTTTTCGGCAGCCATTTCGATGATTATTGTATCTTCCATTGCCCTTGCCACCATGCTGAGTAACAACTTGTTGATTCCATATGGTTTCATTGGTTCACTGGAAAATTCTTCGCAGGAAAAGAACAGCAAACGTATTGTAAACAGTCGAAAAATAGGAATTTTTTCTCTTATCATTTTGGCGTATGCCATCTATAGAATTTTCATTTTGGATTATTCTCTAGTTTCTATAGGATTAGTTGCATTTGTCGTCATAGCGCAATTGGCTCCTTCATTTTTTGGTGCCATATTCTGGAGAAGAGGTTCAAAAAACGGTGCTGTAACCGGAATTATTCTTGGTTTTTTAACCTGTTTTTATACGCTTTTAATTCCTTATGCCATCGGAATTACAGCATCAACAAGCCTATTCATTCAAGAAGGGCCCTGGGGAATTGAACTTTTAAAACCTTTTCAGCTTTTTGGATTGGATTATTTAGAACCTATTCCACATGCTGTTTTTTGGAGTTTATTAATCAATTTGATGAGTTACTTGGCCGTTTCCGTAAGTTTCAAAGGCAATTACCGAGAACGCAATTATGCCGAAATGTTTGTGGATATTGACAAATACATTACCAATCACGAAAACGCTTTTGTATGGAAAGGAACTGCGTACATTTCAGATATTCAAAAAGTGTTGCAGCGATTTCTTGGTGAAGACCGAACAAAACGAGCTTTGACTATTTTCAATTTAAAATACAGCATCGATAAAAACATCACGACTGCCGATGCGCGATTTATAAAGTTTGCCGAGAATTTATTGACGGGACACATTGGTACGGCTTCCGCCAAAATATTAATATCGAGCGTCGTTAAGGAAGACAAAATCAGTTTGCCCGAGGTGTTGCGAATTTTGGAGGAATCCAAAGAAAACATCATTATCAATAAAAAGTTGACGGACACCTCAAATGAATTAAAAAAAATATCAGAACAATTAAAAAATGCCAATCAGGAACTGGTCAACAAAGACATTCAAAAAGATGAATTTCTAGATACGGTTACCCATGAATTGAGAACGCCAATAACAGCGATTCGTGCCGCAAGCGAGATTCTTCATGACGATGATGACATACCGGAAGAATTGAGAAAACAGTTTTTACAAAACATCATTTCGGAGTCCGATCGTTTGAATCGTTTGATTGATAAAATTCTGGATTTAGAAAAATTTGAAACTGGGAAACAAAAGATTTATTTGTCTAAAAACAACATCACAAAAACGATTAAAAAAACTTTATATTCCTTGAATCAATTAATTAAAAATAAAAACATTATTGTTGAATTCAAGGATTCCAACAAAGAAATAAGAGCTTTTTATGACGAAGAACGAATTGTTCAGGTGATTCATAATTTATTATCGAATGCCATAAAATTTTGTTCGGAAACAGACGGAAAAATAGCGCTTTCGATTCTTGAAAACGAAACCAATATAGAAGTCAAAATTCACAATAACGGGAAAATAATTAAAGAAGAAGATGCTGAAGCCATTTTTGATAAATTCTATCAATCGCGAAACCAGAATATTAAAAAACCAATAGGAAGCGGCTTAGGTTTAGCCATTTGCAAACAAATTATAGAACACCATAAAGGAAGTATTTGGAGTGAAAATAATGTAACTGACGGAGCCACTTTTATCTTTACGTTACCCAATTATAACACAACAGAAAATAGTTAAAAATGAAAAAGATTTTAATTGTAGATGACGAGCCAAACATTGTAATGGCACTGGAATACACTTTCAAGAAGAACAATTTTGAAGTTTTTATAGCACGTGACGGACAAGAGGCTTTGGATATTTTAGAAGTACAACTTCCCGATGTGATTATTCTGGATGTGATGATGCCTATGGTTGATGGTTTTGCCACATTGGAACAAATAAAAAAAGACGAGCGATTACGGCATTGTAAAGTCATTTTCCTTTCGGCAAAAAACAAAGAAAAAGATATTAAAAAAGGACTTTCATTAGGTGCCAATTTATATGTGGTCAAACCTTTCTCAGTCAAAAAATTAATAGAACAAGTACAGGATTTAATTCAATAAGAAACAAATTCAACACCATGAAATACGAAGAAATTTATGCCCGAAGCATAGAGCAACCGGAAGCATTCTGGGCAGCGCAGGCAGATGAAATTGAGTGGTACAGTAAACCGGAAACGATTTTGTCGAAAGATAAAAACGGCTATCCGCTTTGGTACAAAGATGGCGAGTTGAACATTTGCTATCTGGCATTAGACAAGCATATTCAAGACGGATATGGCGACCAAATCGCCTTTATTTATGATTCTCCGGTAACACAAACAGTAAAAAAATATACCTATTCAGAAGTAAAAACAGAAGTGGCAAAACTCGCAGGAGGCATGCAATCACTGGGATTAAAAAAAGGAGATACTGCCATAATTTACATGCCAATGATTCCTCAAACTGCATTTGCTATGTTGGCTTGCGCGAGAATTGGAGTGATTCATTCGGTTGTATTTGGAGGTTTTGCACCGCATGAATTGGCGATTAGAATCGATGATTGCAAACCCAGAGCTATCATAACGGCATCTTCAGGAATTGAAGTAGACCGATTAATTGCGTACAAACCTTTAGTAGATGAGGCTATTGAACTTGCTTCTCACCGACCAAAAAAAGTGATTGTTTTCAACAGGAAATTAGGTGCGAGAATTCCGTTTAAGAAATATGATGTGGATTACGACGCCTTGGTTTACGGCTCCGAAGAAACGCCTTGTCTTCCTTTACATTCCAATCATCCGCTGTATATTTTATACACTTCCGGCACTACAGGAAAACCCAAAGGAATCGTAAGAGATACCGGTGGCTATGCAGTGGCATTGAAATTTTCCATGAAATACATCTATAATGTAAATCAAGACGAAACTTTTTGGGCGGCTTCGGATATGGGCTGGGCAGTTGGGCACAGCTACATTCTTTACGGACCGCTATTAAACCGAAATACCACCATAATTTTCGAAGGCAAACCGATAAAAACTCCAGATGCAAGTACGTTTTGGAGAATAATTTCAGAGCATAAAGTGGGCACCATGTTTACCGCTCCAACCGCCATTCGAGCCATCAAAAAAGAAGATCCTGATGGAGAATTCATCAAACAATATGATTTAAGCCATCTTAAAAATCAATTTCTTGCGGGAGAACGTTGTGATAATGCTACACTAGAATGGTACCAACAACACATTCCAATTCCTGTAATTGACCATTGGTGGCAAACAGAATCCGGCTGGCCAATGATTGCCAATTCTCTTGGGATTGAAAAAATGCCGGTGAAATCCGGTTCTGCCACAAAAGCAGTTTGTGGGTATGACATTCGGATTTTTAATGAAAACGGCGACGAATTAAGCGCCAATGAAGAAGGCTTGGTTGTTGTAAAACTGCCATTACCTCCGGGAAATATGCTAGGAATTTGGGAAAATGAAGCACGTTTCAAATCCGGTTATTTCAGTAAATTTGACGGATATTATCTCTCTGGCGACGGTGGTTACAAGGATGAAGACGGTTATATTTTCATCACCGGAAGAACGGATGACGTAATAAATGTAGCGGGACATCGATTGTCAACGGCTGAAATGGAAGAAGTTGTTGCTTCCCATCATTCCGTGGCTGAATGCGCCGTTATTGGAATTCAAGATGAGTTGAAAGGACAAATTCCTTTGGCTTTGGTGGTAACCAAATCAGGAGATGAAATCGAACATTATCAATTGGAACAGGAAATCATCAAACTGGTTCGCCAGCAAATTGGGGCTGTAGCTTCATTGAGAAATGTTGTTATTGTACAACGTTTACCCAAAACACGTTCGGGGAAAATCCTGCGAAAACTGATGCGCAGCATTACCGATGGCGATGAATTCCAAATTCCGTCCACCATTGATGACGAATCCATTGTGGAGGAAATCGTTACCACATTAAAAAAATATAAAATAGGCGTTTATAATTTATAAAATTTATCAATAATCATGAGTTACTATAAAATTAATAATTTAGAAGAATACTTTAAACATTACAAAAAATCAGTTCGTGAACCCAAAAAATTCTGGGACAAAGTCGCGTCTGAAAATTTTACTTGGTACCAAGAATGGGATAAAGTAGTCGATTTTAATATGGCTGAAGCCGATATTAAATGGTTTACCAATGCGAAAGTAAACATTGTAAAAAATTGCATCGACAGGCATCTGGCCAAAAAAGGAGATAAAACAGCCATTATTTTTGAACCAAATGATCCAAATGAAGAAGCATTACATATTTCGTATAATGAATTGTACGAACGTGTTTGCAAAATGGCGAATGTCTTAAAGGAACAAGGCATACAAAAAGGAGATCGTGTTTGTATTTACTTACCTATGATTCCTGAATTAGCGATTACCACTTTGGCGTGTGCCAGAATTGGAGCCATTCACTCGGTTGTTTTTGCAGGATTTTCTGCTTCGGCAGTAGCTGCAAGAATAAATGACAGTGAATGTAAAATGGTCATCACTTCAGATGGTGGCTATCGCGGGAACAAAACCATCGATTTAAAAAGTATTGTTGATGAAGCCTTATTGAATTGTCCTTGTGTGGAGAACGTTTTGGTTGCCAAAAGAATCAACTCAACTATCAATATGAAAGAAGGTCGCGACCAATGGTTGCAACCACTTTTAGACAAAGCTTCTGACAATAATGTAGCCGAAATCATGGATGCCGAAGATCCTTTGTTCATTCTTTATACTTCCGGTTCAACAGGAAAACCAAAAGGAATGGTACACACTACAGCGGGTTATATGGTGTATTCAGCCTATACGTTTAAGAACGTTTTTAATTATGAAGACAATGATATTTTCTGGTGTACTGCTGATATTGGATGGATTACCGGACATTCTTATATTCTTTACGGACCATTATTGAACGGAGCTACGACGGTAATTTTCGAAGGCGTTCCATCTTATCCCGATTTCAGTCGTTTTTGGCAAACCATCGAAAAGCATAAAGTCACTCAGTTCTATACTGCTCCAACAGCCATTAGAGCTTTGGCAAAAGAAAGCATCGAATACGTACAACGCTATCAATTGACTTCTTTGAAAGTTATTGGATCTGTAGGAGAACCTATCAACGAGGAAGCTTGGCACTGGTACAACAACCACGTAGGAGATAAAAAATGTCCTGTGGTAGATACATGGTGGCAAACAGAAACCGGAGGAATTATGATTTCGCCAATTGCTTTTGTAACCCCAACAAAACCTACGTATGCTTCGTTACCATTACCGGGAATTCAACCTGTTTTGATGGACGAAAAACGCAACGAAATCGAAGGCAATCAGGTTACTGGAAGTTTATGCATTAAATTCCCTTGGCCGGGAATTGCCAGAACCATTTGGGGCGATCACCAGCGTTATAAAGACACGTATTTTTCTACCTTTCCAGGTAAATATTTCACTGGAGACGGCGCTTTGCGTGACGAAGTTGGGTACTACAGAATCACTGGCCGTGTAGACGATGTGGTTATCGTTTCCGGACATAATCTGGGCACAGCACCTATTGAAGATGCCATCAACGAACATCCGGCTGTTGCGGAATCAGCCATTGTAGGTTTCCCTCACGACATCAAAGGGAATGCTTTGTATGGTTTTGTAATTCTAAAAGAAACGGGAGAATATCGCGACAGAGAAAATCTTAGTAAAGAGATTAATCAACACATATCAGACCATATTGGACCGATTGCAAAACTGGATAAAATTCAGTTTGTTTCCGGTTTACCCAAAACCCGTTCCGGAAAAATTATGCGCAGAATTTTGCGTAAGATTGCCGAAGGAGACTACTCTAATTTTGGAGATATTTCAACGTTATTGAATCCTGAAATTGTGGAAGAAATCAAAGATGGAAAAATTTAGATTTTAGTTTTAATTGTTGTTAAAAACTGCTTCCTAAACGAAGCAGTTTTTTTATATAAAAAAGGCTGTCTTTACTAGACTGCACCCAAATAATTAAAACAAACAAACCGTACTATTCCTTAATGAACTTCAATACCTGAACTCCATTATTCTCATCATAAGCTTTTACTATATAAAAACCTTGATTCAAATCACTAATAATATATTGATGTCCTTCGGCTTGATTTGCATCAAACGATTTTACCAATTGTCCCGTTATAGAAAAAATTTGAACTTTGGAAGTTGCAGCATTTAAAGTAAAATAACTCGAAGCCGGATTTGGATACAACAAAACAGTTGGTGTTTTTTCATAATCAACTATTGCCAAAGAGGCCGTTTTGTTTCCATAGATTCGGTATTCACCAGCTGGAATTGTTACTGGGTCATTTACATTAGTGACCGTGATTGTTGTATTGTCCATCAAATTGTACCACTGTCCTGTGTAAGGAAATCCAGTTGCTACATTTTGTGTGGTTACATTAAAATTAGCCAAGATCAAAACATCTTTAAGTTGGCTTGAAGCCAAAGCGCTATTGGTAATTTTGATATTTGGATACAAGGAACTGGTATTCGATATGGTTGCAGTTCCTGAAAAAACAGGCTCTACAGTTTTCATCGTAATCATTTTGGACCAATCGTTATAAATTTTACTTCTATTGGTATCTCCAAGCCAATTATTAACCCATTGTGGCTGTTGTTTGGTATCTAATTTACAATCCCCAGATGTAGCATCGGACGAAGTATTTACCGTTCCATTGTTACAGGCGAAAATAGAATTTTCCCAACCTAGTTCACCAAAATGCCAAATCATCTTTGGTCCAGGAACCAATAAAGAAACGGCTCCAATTGCTGACATTCTAGACAAAGCTACATTTAATGTTTTTACATTATGGGCAGCATTGGTACTATTCCCGAATTGTAAATTTTTATACATTAATCGTTCTTCATCATGGCTTTCGGCATAACCCATCAATCTATTTGCGGTGAAACCTCTGCTCGTACTGTTCATACGAGAAATATTTCCAGAATATCCCATAGACAATTCATTGTATGGACCGGTCATTATTCCCCACATCATAATTCCTTTACTTGGCGTTTCGTTAATCCTATAATTTGCCCAAAGTTGCTCTTCATCATCATTACCCAAGTGCTCAAAAATAGTATAATGTGTTGGGTCTAAACTCCAAGAATAATCCGCATATTTTCGCAATACATCTACTCTATCTTGTTGCTTAACCCCGGTACAAGCTTCTTGACCACCAGCAACATTAGCGGGACAGTTCTGAGTAAATCCTTTGGTTAAATCCCAACGAAATCCGTCAATTTTATATTCTTCCACCCATTGTTTAATGACACGCTGTACATAGTTTTGTGTTCTTGGCTGTTGATGGTTAAAATCCTCACCCACACTATAACTGTGCATTGCCGTTGTATTAAAATAAGGATTTTCAGTTGAAGGAGAACCCCAACCATCTCCGTCAGGATCATTCATCCACATACGAAGCATTGGATTTCTTCCAAAAGCATGATTCAATGCCACATCAAGAATTACCGCAATTCCGTTTTGATGGCATAAGTCCACAAACTCTTTCAACTTATCAGAAGTTCCGTAGAATTTATCCAAAGCCATGTGAAAAGAGGTATTATAACCCCAACTTTCATTGCCTTCAAATTCCATTACAGGCATTAATTCAATCGCATTTATTTTCAAATTTTTGAAATAATCGATTTTATTAATCAAGTCTTGATAGCTTCTATTGGCATCAAAATCACGAACCAACAATTCATAAACAACCAGTTTTTCTTTTTCTGGTTTAACAAAATTAGTGGTAGCGCTACTCCAAGCGTAAGGAGTTTTTCCTGTTTGTAATACCGTTACTTCTCTGTCTTGACCTACTGGATAAACCGGAAGATTTGGATAAGTAGAAGCTGGAATAAAAGGATCATCATTAGGAGACAAAACTAGAGTCGAATACGGATCGGCAGTTTTCACTAAAGAAGGAGTGCCTGCAATAGGTGTAGCATCAACGACCCAATACTGATACGTATAATTTGTTCCTGAAACTAATCCGGTTAATTCTAACCAAAACTTACCAGAAACAGGATCTTTTTTCATCGCATAAGAAGCCGTAGGCTGCCAGCTGTTGAAACTTCCTGCTACATAAACAAAATCTTTGAACGGAGCGTCTAAAACCAAAGTTACTTTTGTGGCATCAGCAGCATTATAATTAATTCCATCTAATAAACCTGTCGGCATTGACTCACTAACCGTACCCGGATTGACTACAGCACCGAACTTTTTAGTGATTACTGTTGTTCCTTGAGTAACCTGCAGCTCGTAATTTTGGTTCCCTGTAATATTCGTATGATTATAGGAATAACTGGAAGTGGCAGCATTTGTATTTAAATTTGCACCATTTGCTTTCAATACATAACTTGCATTTCCACCAGTATTAGTAGCTGAAATAGTCAAACTTCCGCCTGAAGCAATAATTGTGGAACTATTTTCAGCCGGAGCAGTTAGTGTAACTTGGTAGGCACCAACTTCAACATAATTATCTTGCGATTTTTTATCTCCCGTTCCATCCTTAGCTTTAATAAGAAAACCTATTTTTCCTATTCCATTTCTGTTGTAAAAGGTATTTGGAGTAAAAGTTTTAGTATAAGTATTCGTAACGGAGTTGTAAGCAAATCTATTCGCTTCGTTGGATGAAGTCCATGTACCGTTAGTAGGACAATCTAAACTGTTTGCATCATTGATGTCAAAAGACCAAGTCCACATGTATAATGCGTTTCCGGTAACTCCCCAAGTTGCTTCATTTACATTATTCCCATTGATGGTAATGGTAACAGATGTCGTTTCTTCAAAAGTAGCTGGGCTTATGGTATAAGCGATTGCTTGTTGCTGAGCTGTAGCAACAATTGAAAGGAAAAACAATAAAAAAAGTATAGTTTTTTTCATGGTTTATTGTTAATTAAATTAGAAAACAAAAAAAGGGCCATCCCATAGATAGCCCTTTTTTTTATAGAAATAAATTATTCTTGATTAGGAATCATTAAATAACTACCATCTAAATCATTGAAATAGACTTTATATTTTGATTTTGTAACTGGCAAATCACCTCCGCTTGCTCCATTATTTGGAAATCCAGAGAAAGCAGTATTACCTCCCCAATTTACATCCCAGGCGTTATTTGCTCTGAATTTAGCTTTTCCATCATTTAATGGTAATAAATCCAATGACCAAACATGTGAATTAAATGCTGATTGAGTCAATGCTGTAGAAGCATCCCATCCTAATGGAGTACTATCTCCAATGATACCAACTGTAGAGAAAGTTGCAGCAGCAGATGCATCATAAGCTACTAAAGTGTACTTTAATGTTTCAGTATTCATCGTGAAAGAATAGTATCCATCAGTTGCAATTGTAAAAGATGCTGGATCTGGATCAGCTTCTGTTGGTCTAGCCACAATAGCATCTCCATCACCTTTACCATACATTGGAGCCCATTGTCCAGGTGTAGAAATCAATTTAAATGCACCCGCTTTAAAGAATCCAGTGAATTTATATAAATTTGGATTTGTTCCGCTTCTGAATAATGGTTGGTTTTTATTGTTATTGTTCCATCCTGAAGCAGTTGCATCACCTACAAAATACCAATCTGTAAACCCATAAGGAATTAATCCTGTGTAAGCATTAACTAAAATAGTTAATGGAGTTTCAGACATCATTTTTTCAACTCCTGCAAGACTTGACATTACTTTTATATCAAAAGACCCTAATTGATCAGGTATACCGCCTAATTCAATTACTGCTTGATTTAAAGTTTTTACAGTAACTTCGATTTGAGTTGCACCAGAAGTTCCTCCTAATTCAATTGCTTTTGTAAAATCGCCACCTTTAACATCCATCAAAAGTTTGTATCCTATCTCAACATCGCCACCATAAGTTGCTTTGGTCCAAACAAAACGCTCTGCAACATCATCAGCATTTTCTTCAAGTAATACATATGATTTATCGTTTTCAGGCGCAACTAATTCCGGAGTATCAACTCCTTGAATTACTGGTCTATCCTCTACATCTTCAACGCTACAAGACAAGGCAAGTATCGCGAATAAAGCAATTACTGATTTAGTTATATTTTTCATTTTTCTATTTATTTTAAATATTATTAATATCCAGGGTTTTGTTGTAATTTACTGTTTGATGATAATGCAGTAGCAGGAATAGGAAATAAATTTCTAAACGCTTGTGTTGGCGCTCCACCAGCTACATTTCCTTTCCAAGGCCATATATAACTACCGCCTGAAAATTTACCAAAACGAATTAAATCCGTTCTTCTGTGACCTTCCCAGTGTAGTTCTTTTGCTCTTTCGTCAAGAATTAAGTTTGCACCTGTAGCATCAGCAGTAAGAGTAGCTATAGTTGAAGCATTTGCTCTAGTTCTCAAAGCATTTACATAGCCTCTTGCTGTTCCAAGATCACCTACTTTACCAACTACCGCACATTCAGCATACATTAAATAAGCATCTGCTAAACGAAACATTGGAAAATCGGAATCAGAAAAATTACCTGCCTTATCTGAACCAGAAACACCATTAACATCTACGTTTCTAAATTTTTGAATAGCATACCCATCAGTAAATGAACTAATATCAACGATTTCTTTCGTTTGTCCATCCGTATAGAATTGCCCTCTTGTGTCAGTAGTATTACCACTAAACTTATCTACAAATGCCGATGTTGTTCTGACTCCAGCCCAACCACCATTGATTCCAAACTCAGAAGCTTTCATAGTACCACCAACTGGTGCATGCGTCAAGAAAGTAGTTCCACCATAAGTTTGAGTTTTAAGACCATCAAAAGCAATTGTAAAAATGAATTCGTTTTGAGCTCCATTTCTATCATTGTCAGCAAAAAATAATTGGTTGTAATTAGTATGCAAAGCATAACCTGACCCTATCACTTTAGTAATTAATGGCAATGCTCCTGCGTAGTTATCAGTACCAATATATACTTTAGCATTCATATACAATTTAGCTTGTAACATCCAAGCTGCTGCTTGGTCTACACGATACGCTTCATTGGTTTTTGCAGCTTTCAATTCAGGTGTAATTGCTGTTAATTCCTCATCAACAAACTTGTACAATTCAGCTCTTGTAGCATACTCTGGGTAAAAGAATGTACTTGGAGAATTTTCAGTCACTAAAGATCCACCACCAAACATATCGATTAAGTGCCAATATGTCAATGCTCTTAAGAAACGTGCTTCTGCTCTGTAGGTTTTAATTTCTGCTATTAAAGCAGCATCAAGACCTCTAGACGCTAATTTCTCATCTGTAGTTTGTCTTAAAAACTCATTGCAATTTACAATTTGAAAAGAGAAACGAGCAAATGTAGCCGTGATAAAGCGGTCTAAAGAAGTCCAAGTCTGATTGTGAAGATCTTTTATTGTTCCGTCATTCCAACCAATAACAGCCTCGTCTGTAGTTAATTCCTGCATTAACCAATACCCTCTGATATATTGACTTTCTCCTTCATCAATTCCAGAGATATCAGGAGAACCAGCTGCAGTTTGACCTGAAGTAGCAAATCCTGCGTATAACTTAGCCAAATATTGTTTGTACGACTCTGGCGTGCTAAAAAATTCTTCACCTGGAATTGCATTTGCGCTATCCGGGACTTGGTTCAAATCATCTGTACACGATGGGAATAACATCACCAACAGTAACAAAGAAATACCCAATAATTTTATTTGTGTCTTTTTCATTTTTCTTGTTATTTGTATTAGAAATTAACGTTTAAACCTAACGTGAAAGTAATTGGTCGTGGGTATAAATTTCCATCAATACCTCCAGAAATTTCTGGATCTAATCCTTCATATTTAGTAATTACCAAAACATTTTGAGCTGATAATGTCAATTTAACTAATGAAGTAGAATTCTCTTTTTGATTGAAAGTATATCCAACACTTACGTTATCCAATCTAATAAAAGAAGCATCTTGGATGTAGTAATCAGATTCGAAACGTTTTGTGTCATTTGATCTAAATCCTGTTTCCAAAAGGTTTTCAACACCGTTTGATAAATCTGTATTTCTGATCAAAATATTATTGAAAGAACCTTTGCTTGAATCTACGTTGTTGTAATTATAGTTACCCCAAGATCCTCTCCAGTTCATTCCCATATCAAAGTTTTTGTAGGTTACACTTGTATTGAAACCGTAAAAAACATCAGCTGCAGGTTTGTGAAAACGGTATTTATCTTGTTGTGTAATCAATCCGTCTTTATTTCTGTCGATATACACACCGTCTAAAGGTTTTCCATCAACGCCATACGCTTGCTCATATACATAAAATGAACTTGGCGCATATCCTACTTGGTGATTTTGAATCGTGTTTCCTGTAGCACCTTCATACCCTCCAATATTAATACCCGGAGTATTAGGTTGTGTAGTCGTCAACTTAGTAATTTTAGAATCTTGGAATGTTATGTTTCCACCAATTCTCCATTCAAAATCGTCATTACGAACAGGAATAACTTCTGCAGCAATTTCAATTCCCTTATTTTCGATTGTACCTACGTTGTAATTATCATAATTAGAGAATCCAAAGAATGATGGATTTTGAGTGTACAATAATAAATCTTCAGTAGTTCTTTCGTATAAATCAACACTACCTGTAATTCTATTATTCACAAATCCAAAATCTAAACCTGCATTTACAGTAGTAGTTTGTTCCCATTTCAAGTTGCTGTTATACGGTTGTGGTCTGTATGTAGTATAAAAATCACTTCCAAACTGGTATTGAGCAGCTGTATTAGATGCTAAATACAATGGAATAGATGGGTAACTAACTCCAATATCCTGTTGTCCGGTAATACCCCAACCTCCACGGATTTTTAATGTAGATATAGCAGACACATCTTTCAAAAAGTTTTCTTCATTCAATTTCCAAGCTAAAGCAACAGCAGGGAAATTTGCCCAACGATTAGTTTCTGTAAATCTTGAAGTTCCATCACGTCTGTAAGACAATGTCAATAAATACTTGTCAGCGATAGTAATATTTGTTCTTGCAAAGAAAGATTGCAAGTTAATACGTGATGGAAAAGATGGTGGTGAAGTTGTGTTTTTAGTCTGAAATTCAAAATTTGAAGAATTATAAAACTCTCTAAAATCTTGATACGAATATCCTCCAGTCACATCAAAAACAGTATTAATAGCTTCTACTTTTTTATTGTAATTTAAAAATAAATCCATCAACTTATTCGAACGAGATTGTGTTCTTTCATAGCTATTGTTATATCCAGAACCTGACAAACCATTTAGGTAATTAGCGTCGGTATTACCGAAAGATCTACCACTTAATTCATCATAACCAAAGTTAGCAACCGCTTTCAACTCTGGTAAAAAATGCATTTTATATTCCGTTTGGATGTTTCCAATACTTCTGTATGAAGTACCATAATTGTTTTGTTGTTCAATCAAAGACAATGGATTTCTTCCAGCCAATTGATTGATTTCAGTAGCAGAAGTATACCATTGAAAAAAGGTATCATCAGGATTTCTTACAACCTGAGTTGGGTCAAAACGAATAGCGGATCCAATAGCACCTCGGTCACTATAATTACTGTTTATAATAGAAGTGTTATTGTTCAATTCGATTTTTAAATGATTGTCCAAGAAATTACCTGTTACACCAACACCTAATGTTGTTCTCTCCATGTTATCTCTTTTCAAAATACCATTTAAATTAGCATACCCTACAGAAGCTCTGTATACTATATTATCAGAACCACCACTTAATGAAATATTATGATCTGTACCGATAGCCGTTCTGTAAATCTCATCTTGCCAATCTGTATCTGCAGCACCCATCAAAGCTATTTGTGCAGCATTACCATTAGCCGTTACGAAATCTCTAAATTGAGTACTTGACAAAGCATCCACTTTATTTGTGATTTCAGATACTTGAAAATTTCCGTTATAATTTATTTGTAAATCCCCTGCTTTTCCTTTTTTGGTAGTAATGATAATTACCCCATTAGAAGCACGAGAACCGTAAATTGCAGTCGCCGAAGCATCTTTCAAAACCGAAATAGATTCGATGTTATTTTGGTTGATTGTAGACAATGGATTTCGACTTCCCTCTACTCCACCAGCAGCAACTGGCACACCGTCAATTACATATAAAGGATCGTTATTTGCAGATAAAGAAGACCCACTTCTAATTCTAATTGTAGCACCCTCGCCTGGAGAACCTCCTCCATTGATAATTTGCAAACCAGCAACTTTACCTTGAATCATTTGATCCGCAGAAGTTACAGGTCCTTTATTAAAATCTTTAGTTGTCAATACCGTTACAGCTCCTGTAGCATCTTTCTTCTTAACTGTTCCGTATCCTACTTGGATCACAACTTCTTTTAATTGATTTGCATCTTCTTCTAAAGAAACGTTTAATGATTTTTGGGCAACATAATCCACTACAGTATTTTTATATCCGATATAAGAAAATACTACTTTATCACCTTTCTTAACATTAGATAACTGATATTTACCATCAAAATCAGTAGAAACACCATTAGCGGCACCTTGTACATTTACATTTACCCCCGGAATTGGCTGTCCTGACACTTTATCAAGAACAGTTCCGCCAACAGTATTCTGAGCCAGAATACTAAAAGGGAGTAGCAGTAATAAAATTAACAACTTTTTATAAATTGTTTTCATACTTTTTGTTTAAATTAATTTAATTTTTTGTTGAGTTTTCAACCTTAACTATTACTTCGAATGTTAAATTTATGTAAATTTAGTCACGCTCGACAAGGCCCTTTTTTATTTGACTTACGAAAACGTAATAGTGTTGAAAACTTTCTGATTTACATAAATTTTTATCAGTTTAATTACCATTTATAAAATTTAATTTTATCTTTATTAAGAAATAATTTTTTACCATATCTTCACCATGAAAAGGAAAATAACGCTTAAACAAATTGCAAAAGAATTAGATGTATCCATTTCTACCGTTTCAAAATCTTTAAGAAATAGCCTCGAAATAGGTGAAGAAACCAGACTAAAAGTTCAAGCATTTGCTAAATTTTACCACTACAAGCCAAACAATATTGCACTTAGTTTAAAAAACAGAAAAACCAAAACCATTGGAATCATTATTCCAGAAATAGTCCACCATTTCTTTTCAACAGTTATTAACGGAATCGAACAGGTTGCAAATGAAAATGGATATAGCGTTATCATCTGTCTGTCAGACGATTCCTTTGACAAAGAAGTCTTAAATATGGAAATGCTGGCTAATGGCAGCATTGATGGTTTTATCATGTCGCTTTCAAAAGAAACCCAATTCAGAGGTGATTTTCATCATATTACCGAAGTCATCAATCAAGGAATGCCCGTTGTGATGTTTGACAGAGTTACCAATGATATCCTTTGCGACAAAGTAATTATAGACGATAAATATGCGGCTTATGAAGCCGTTCAAAGCTTAATTGATAAAGGACGAAAAAAAATCGCTCTGGTTACCACCGTTGATTATGTAAGCGTAGGAAAACTAAGGACTGATGGGTACACGAAAGCACTTCTGGATAACGGAATACCTTTTAATGAAGACCTAATCATCAAAATTGAAGACATTGATACCTGCGAAATCACCATTGGAAAACTATTGGAAGATAAAGCTATTGATGCCGTTTTTGCTGTAAATGAACTTTTTGCAGTTACAATAATCAAAACAGCTAATAAAATAGGACTGAATGTGCCGAATGATTTAGCGGTTATTGCTTTTACAGATGGTATAATTTCCAAATATTCTACACCTACTATTACTACCGTAAGTCAGAGTGGAATAAAAATGGGAAATAAAGCCGCAAAAATGCTAATTGAAAGACTCGAATCTGAAGAAGACGAAGAGGACGAAAACTATAAAACTGAAGTAATTGAAACCCATTTGATAGAAAGAGAATCAACTAATTAATTTTTATTTGTTAGTTTATTCATTACTACAACCTTGTAGTTGAAAATGTTTCCTTTAATTTTTTTATGAGAAACAAATGTTTGAAATATATTTTTATATTTACCCATTCAAAGCTTCAACTTTTACTTCGAAAATAAGATAAGTTTTGATAAGCATAGCGCTTATCGTATTAATTTTTTAAATTACGATAATGGAAAAGCGTAAATTAAGTTTCTGGCAAATTTGGAACATGAGTTTCGGTTTTCTAGGAATACAATTTGGTTTTGCACTGCAAAACGCAAACACTTCAAGAATTTTTGAAACATTAGGTGCAAAGGTTGATGAAATCCCTATTTTATGGATTGCTGCTCCTGTTACCGGTTTAATTATCCAACCTATAATTGGTTATTTTAGCGATAGAACTTGGACCAGATTAGGCCGACGCAGACCTTATTTTCTGATAGGTGCTATTTTATCATCAATAGCCTTGTTTATAATGCCCAATTCACCTTCGTTGTGGATTGCCGCTGGAACTTTATGGATGATGGATGCCTCAATCAACATTTCGATGGAACCTTTCCGCGCCTTTGTTGGGGATAATCTACCCGAAAAGCAACGAACTTTAGGTTTTGCGATGCAAAGTTTTTTCATTGGATTGGGTGCCGTTGTCGGTTCCTTACTGCCTTACATTTTCACAAATGTTTTTGGCGTAAGCAATACAGCAGCTGAAGGAATCATCCCAGATTCTGTAAAATGGTCCTTCTATATAGGAGGAGTTGTTTTTCTGTTAGCGGTTTTGTGGACCGTTTTTAAATCTACTGAATATTCTCCTGAAGAATTAGAAGCTTTTGAACAAAAAGACAAAGACACTAAAGAAATAGCTCCAATTGAAACTGAGTTTGAAAGCAAAGCGAATATCAAAAGGCAATTCAATCTAGGACTTGTAATGACTTTGTTAGGAAGCATCATTTCGTTTATCATTTACGAAAACCAACTTACTAAAGAACTCTACATTTTATTTATCGGCTTAATTGTGATTGGAATCTTATTCATGGTAACCTCCAGACTTAGGGTTGTCCAAATAAAAAATGGTTTCACGATCATCATGACCGATTTATTGAACATGCCCACCACAATGAAAAAATTGGCTTGGGTTCAATTCTTTTCTTGGTTTGCACTTTTTTCCATGTGGATTTACACTACTCAAGCCGTTACACAACATATTTTTGGAACAACGGATACAACTTCAAAAGTATACAATGATGCTGCTGACTGGGTATCAGTTCTTTTCACAGTTTACAATGGAGTAGCCGCTGCAGTTGCTTTTTTATTGCCTGTAATAGCAAAAAAAGTAGGGGTTCGATCCACACATTTACTGGCATTGTGCTCTGGTGGTGTAGGATTACTTTCTATTTATTTTATTGGAGACAAATATTTATTATTAATTCCAATGTTAGGCGTTGGTATTGCATGGGCCAGTATTTTATCAATGCCTTATGCGATGTTATCAGGCGCTTTACCAGCAGCAAAAATGGGTTATTACATGGGAGTTTTCAACTTTTTCGTAGTTATTCCTCAAATTGTTGCCGCAACAATCTTAGGTTTTATTGTCAAACAATTTTTTCAAAACGAACCTATTTACGCATTATTAATTGGCGGAGTATCGATGATATTTGCCGGTTTACTTACCCTTAGAGTAAACAACAGAACAAAAATTGAAATTCATGAATAATAGAAAAGCATTCATATTTGACCTGGACGGAGTAATTGTTGACACAGCAAAATACCATTATTTAGCGTGGCAAAAAATCGCAAATGAGTTAAATATTGAATTTACACTGGAACATAATGAATTATTAAAAGGAGTAAGCCGTGTGCGCTCTTTGGATATTATATTAGAATTAGGAAAAGTGGAAGCTTCGCAAGAAGATAAAGACCGATGGTTACTTCAAAAAAATGAAGAGTATTTATCCTATTTAGTTGACATGGACGAAAGCGAGATTCTTCCAGGAGTATATCCAATTTTAAAATTTCTAAAAGAAAAAAATCAACCGATAGCATTGGGTTCTGCAAGTAAAAATGCCAGACCCATTCTGGAGAAAACAGGAATACTATCTTATTTTGATGTTATTGTAGATGGAAATGATGTAACCAATGCAAAGCCTGATCCTGAAGTTTTCCTGATTGCCGCTAAATTATTAGAAACAAAACCGGAAGATGCTTTTGTTTTTGAAGATTCAGTGGCGGGAGTTCAAGCGGCCAATATTGGAAACATGACCAGTATAGGAATCGGTGAAGCTGGTATATTACATGAAGCAAAATACATCTTTAAAGATTTCACGGCAATTGATACTAACTTCATAGAAGACTTAATAAAAAGATAGAATAGAAAACAAGAGGTTCCATAAACTGTGGTAAAACCATAAAATCGAACCTTTAAACCATACATTTTTCAAACTTTAAACAACAAGGAAAGAATGAATCAAGATTATATAAAACCAGATAATTGGTCAATCATAGAAGAAGGATTTGATGTAGAGAGCGTAAAATCATCTGAAAGTTTGTTCAGCATTGGGAACGGTGCAATGGGACAACGTGCTAATTTTGAAGAAAATTATACTGGAGAAACATTCCAGGGAAGTTACATCGCAGGAATATATTACCCGGACAAAACTAAAGTGGGCTGGTGGAAAAACGGTTATCCGGAATATTTTGCCAAAGTTTTAAATGCTCCCAATTGGATTGGAATCGACATCGAAATCAACGGAGAAAAACTGGATTTGAATACCTGTACCGAAATCAAAAATTTTCGTCGTGAGTTGAACATGAAAGAAGGTTGGTACAATCGCTCTTTTGAAGCTACATTGAAAAACGGAACTCAAATAGCAGTTACTATTCGTCGTTTTCTTTCTATCGTTCTGGATGAAGTTGGGGTTATTAATTACGAAATCACACCTTTGAACAAAGATTCAAAAATAGTGTACAAACCATATATTGATGCTGGTGTAACCAATGAAGATGCCAACTGGGAAGAAAAGTTCTGGGAACCACTTGAGGTGAAAAAATCTGTAAATGAAGCTTTTGTAACGGCACAAACGTTCAAAACACATTTCAAAGTAACCACTTTCATGCAAAATAGCATTTTGTCTAATGGTGAAAAAACGGCTATTTCACCTTCTAATATTGATGCAACTTCCGATAAAATTCAATTTAGTTACGATGTAATTGTGGCTCAAGGCCAAAAATCATCTATCCAAAAAATTGGTGGTTACACGGTTTCTTTAAACCACGAAAACACCGTTACTGCTGCGGAGAAAGTGATTCAATCCGCATTAGCGTTAGGATATGAGAAAATGTTGCAGGACCAGATTGATGCTTGGGCAAAAATTTGGGAGATGTCAGATATTACAATTGATGGCGATGTAAAAGCACAACAAGGAATTCGTTTCAATATTTTCCAGTTGAACCAAACCTATTTAGGAAAGGATTCTCGTTTGAACATTGGACCAAAAGGTTTCACGGGAGAAAAATACGGCGGATCGACTTATTGGGATACCGAAGCGTATTGCATTCCGTTTTACATGGCGACCAAAGATCAAGAAGTGGCTCGAAATTTATTGACCTACCGCTACAATCAATTGGATAAAGCCATTGAAAACGCTGCTAAATTAGGATTTACTAATGGTGCTGCTTTGTATCCGATGGTAACTATGAACGGTGAAGAATGTCATAACGAATGGGAAATTACTTTTGAAGAAATTCATAGAAACGGAGCCATTGCATTTGCCATTTATAACTTTTACAGATACACTGGCGACTACAGTTACATCCCTGAAAAAGGACTGGAAGTATTAATAGGGATTGCCCGTTTTTGGCATCAAAGAGCCAACTTTTCGACTCATTTAAACCAATATGTAATTCTTGGAGTTACGGGTCCAAATGAATATGAGAACAACGTAAACAATAATTTCTACACCAATTATATTGCAAAATGGTGTCTGGAATATACCTACGAACAAATTCAAAAGGTATCTCTGGAATATCCTTCAGATCACAAAAGAATTACAGAAAAAGTAAAAATCTCGGATTCCGAATTACAATCTTGGAAAAAAGTTTCGGATAATATGTACTTCCCTTTTTCGGAAGAACATAACGTGTATTTGCAACAAGACGGTTTCTTGGACAAAGAATTAGTTCGTGTAGCTGATTTGGACAAAAGCCAAAGACCAATCAATCAAAAATGGTCTTGGGACCGAATTTTACGTTCGCCGTACATCAAACAAGCCGATGTTTTGCAGTGCTTCTATTTCTTTGAAGATCATTTTTCGAAAGAAGAACTGAAAAACAATTTTGAATTTTACGAATCATTTACCGTTCATGAAAGTTCACTTTCGCCTTGCGTGCATTCGATTCAAGCAGCTTTATTGGACAAAATGGACATGGCATACACGTTCTATTTGAGAACTTCACGTCTGGATTTAGACGATTACAATAAAGAAGTGGAAGAAGGCTGTCATATTACATCGATGGCAGGAACTTGGATGAGTATCGTAGAAGGTTTTGGCGGAATGAGAATTAAAGAAGATACGCTTCATTTTTCTCCAAAAATTCCAAAAGAATGGGAAGGTTACTCGTTTAAAATTAATTTCAGAAATCAAATTTTGAAAGTAGCAATCAACCATAAGGAAACAACTTTTTCAATTGATGGCGACAAAGAATTGAAAATCATAGTAAATGGTCAGTCTGTAGTCGTTAAGTCTGAGAATTTAGTTACGGTATAATAAACAATTGCTAGAACTTGTAGTTAATTCTATCACTTGATCCCAAGCCTCGCTAGGCTTACTAACAATCCCAATAACATTGGGATTGTTTAATTGATAACTGTTCTTAATTCTTATTTGAGGATTCCAATTTTTATAAAATCGGCTGACTATTTTAAAGTAAAAGACTTTATTTTAAGTGAGCGAAAAATCTAAATGTCAATAAAATATATTTCACAATGCATAAAACAGGTTCGTTTCCGTTCATAAATAGGAGCTTTCTAAAAAAAATAACCTTATTCCTTTTTTTTATGTCTTTAACTTTAAACGCTCAAATCGACAAAATGGAACCGCCTTTTTGGTACGCAGGAATGCAAAATCCAGAACTGCAAATTCTTTTTTATGGCAAAGACATTTCTCAATACCAAGTCACGGTTTCTAATGGTATAAAAATAACTAACGTTAAAAGAACGGAAAACTCCAACTACATTTTTGTTACCATTGACACCAAAAAAGTAGCTGCATCTGATTTTGTTTTTACTTTTAAAAACAACATCAAAGAAACATTTACACAAAAATACAGCTTGCGCCAAAGAAGAGAAAATTCAGCACAACGCAAAAGCTTTGATTCTTCGGATATGATGTATTTATTGATGCCGGATCGCTTTGCCAACGGAAACAGAAACAACGACAGTGAAAATGCTACCCAAGAAAAATACAATAGAGAATTACCTGGAGGAAGACACGGTGGCGATATTGAAGGAATCATAAAAAACTTGGATTACATAGCAGAACTGGGCGCAACGACCATTTGGAGTACGCCTCTTTGTGAGGATAACGACGCTAAGTTTTCGTATCACACGTATGGTCAATCCGATGTGTATAAAATAGACCCCCGTTACGGCAGCAATGCTGATTATGTTCGATTAGCAGCCGAAATGCACAAAAGAGACATGAAACTGGTAATGGATTATGTGACGAATCACTGGGGAATTGAACACTGGATGATGAAAGACTTACCTACAAAAGAATGGATCAATCAATTTGAAACCTACACGCAAACCAATCACAAAAGAACGGTTATCCACGACACTAATGCTTCAAAATTTGATAAAAAAATCGCGATAGACGGTTGGTTTGTTCCATCGATGCCCGATTTAAATTTGACGAATCCTTTGACTTTAAAATACCTGATTCAAAATGCGATTTGGTGGATTGAATATGCAGATTTGGATGGGTTTAGAGTAGATACTTATAATTATTCCGACCCAAAAGGAATTGCAAAATGGACAAAATCCATCACCGATGAATACCCAAATTTTAATATAGTAGGGGAAGTTTGGATGCAAAGTCAAGCGCAAATGGCGTATTGGCAAAAAGACAGTAAAATTGCTGAAATACAAAATTACAACTCGTATTTACCAAGTGTAATGGACTTTACATTGTATGAGGCAACCAGCAAAGCGTTCAGTGAAGACGAAGGAACTTGGGACAAAGGAGTGGTAAAAATGTATGACAATTTTACAAATGATTTCCTGTATCCAAACATCAATAATATGTTGATTTTTGTCGAAAATCACGACACGAATCGTTTCAATCAAACCTACGGAAACGACATCAGAAAATACAAGATGGCAATGACTTTGATGGCTACCGTTCGTGGAATTCCTCAATTGTATTATGGAAGTGAAATAGGTATGGCCGGTGATAAAAATAAAGGCGATGCTGATATTCGTCAAGATTTTCCTGGCGGTTGGGAAGGCGATCAGAACAATGCTTTCATCAAAGAAGGAAGAACTCCGGGACAAAGCGATTATTTTAATTTTACTTCTAAATTATTCAATTGGAGAAAAACAAAAGCGGCGGTTCATTTTGGAAAAATGACACATTACATTCCGGACAATAACATCTACGTTTATTTTAGATACAACAAAGATGAAACGGTGATGGTTTTAATGAACAATAGTAATGAGACCAAAACTGTCAATACACATCGTTTCAAAGAAAACATCAAAGACTTTAAAACAGGAAAAGATGTAATTTCTGAACTTACTTTTGACGTTACAAACGAAATTATAATAGAACCTAAGTCAGTTTTGATTTTAGAACTTAAGTAATTTGAACCTTGTAAAGCATTTAAGCGATTTGATAATTCCTTATATGTTTCAAAAAAAATAATCATTTAATGCTATAAAAATGAAAAAATATTCAATCCCACTTTTACTATTAACCATGACAATAATAAGTAGTTGCTCCAGTACACAAACAGTTGCTGAGAGTAACAAAACACCTTTCGTTTGGGAAGGAGCGAATGTTTATTTCTTAATGACAGACCGTTTTAATAATGGCGACACTTCAAATGATATAAACTTCAACAGAACCAAAACAACGGGAAAACTTCGTGGTTTTGAAGGTGGTGATATCAAAGGAATTTCTCAAAAAATTGACGAAGGTTATTTTGATAAATTAGGAATTAATGCCATTTGGTTTACACCAATAGTGGAGCAAATTCACGATGGTGTTGACGAAGGAACTGGTTTGAGTTATGGCTTTCATGGCTATTGGGCGAGAGACTGGACGAACTTAGATCCTAACTTTGGAACAAAAGAAGATTTGGCTGCATTAGTTCAAAAAGCACACGCACACGGAATCCGAATCATTCTTGATGGCGTAATCAATCATACCGGACCCGTAACTGCTGAAGATACGGTTTGGCCAAATGACTGGGTGCGAACAGGACCTAATTGTGATTACAAATCGTTTGAAAATACAACTGCGTGTACGCTGGTTTCTAATCTTCCGGATATAAAAACAGAAAACAATCAAGCGGTAGCGTTACCTCCTTTTTTAATCGAAAAATGGAAAAAAGAAGGGCGTTACGAACAAGAAATGAAAGAACTTGATGCGTTTTTTGCTCGCACGGGATACCCAAGAGCCCCAAAATATTACATCATCAAATGGCTGACGGATTATATTGCGGATTACGGAATTGACGGTTATCGTGGCGACACGGTAAAACATACCGATGAAACGGTTTGGGCTGATTTCAAGACCCAATGTGATTATGCTTTTGCAACTTGGAAGAAAAATAATCCAACAAAAGTTTTAGACAACAATCCTTTTTACACCATTGCTGAAGTGTACAATTATGGTATCAGCGGCGGACAAGATTTTGATTTTGGAGATAAAAAAATAAACTATTTTAAAAATGGTTTCAACAATATGATCAATTTTGAGTTCAAATGGGATGCACAAAAAGACTATGAATTTATATTCTCCAAATATTCTGACAAGCTAAACAATGACTTAAAAGGATATAGTGTTTTGAACTATTTGTCTTCGCATGATGACGGCGGACCATTTGATGCAAATCGTACCAAAACTATAGAAAGCGGAACAAAATTATTACTGAGTCCTGGACTTTCTCAAGTATATTATGGTGATGAAAGCGCTCGTTCTTTAGTGATCGAAGGAACAAAAGGTGATGCTACCTTGCGTTCGTTTATGAATTGGGAAGCTATCAAATCAAATCCTGAAACTCAAAAAACACTCTTGCATTGGCAAAAATTAGGTCAATTTAGAAGAAATCATCCTTCGATTGGAGCAGGAATTCACAAACAAATTACGGGTCAACCGTATGTTTTTAGCAGAACTTTCTCTAAAGGAGATTTTACAGATAAAGTAGTTGTTGGATTGGATTTGGTAATTGGTACAAAAGAACTTGCTGTAGATTCAACTTTCGCAGACGGCACATCATTAAAAGATGCCTATTCCGGAAAAGAAGCAATCGTTTCCAATGGAAAAGTGACAATCAATACTGAATTTGATATTGTTTTATTGGAATTGAAAAAATAATTCGAAAATAATTTCATAGAAACGCCTTTAGAAATGAAGGCGTTTTTTTTATGTTTACCTTTACCAAAAAATAAAAGACAATGCTCAAAATTGGACATCGTGGCGCAAAAGGACATGAACCAGAGAACACCTTTGTTTCGTTCCAAAAAGCATTAGACATGCAGGTGGACGGCATTGAACTCGACGTGCATTTGAGTGCTGATGGCGAAATAATGGTTATTCACGACGAATCTATTGACCGAACGACCAATGGAAAAGGATTAGTAAATGCATTATCTTTGCGCGAATTGAAAACCTTTAGAATAAATGGAGAGCAGCAAATCCCAACGCTGAAGGAGGTTTTTGATTTGGTAAACCAAGATTGTTTTATCAATATTGAGCTCAAAAGTTATGAGGCAACCGATAAAGTAGTTTCGCTTATTGAAAAATACGTCACTAAAAAAGGATGGAAATACGACCGATTTTTAATTTCCAGTTTTGATTGGAATGCGCTGCAACAAGTGGCGTTTTTAAATGATAAAATTCCAATTGGCGTTTTAACGGAAACCGATTTAGACTTGGCTTTGGCTTTCGCCAAATTCATTCAGGCAAAATCCATTCATCCGCATTTTCATTTGTTGACAAAAGAAAACACGGCAAAAATGCAGGAAAAAGGATTACAGGTTTTCCCATGGACCATCAATGAATTAGAAGACATTCAAAAAATAAAAACATTCAACGTAAACGGAATCATCACTGATCTCCCAAATAGAATATGAACCAGAATTTCGATATAATAATAGTAGGCGGCGGCGCAGCAGGTTTTTTTACAGCGATTAATATTGTGGAGAAAAATCCAAAACTGAAAGTTGCAATTTTGGAACGCGGAGCTGAAGTATTGCAAAAAGTTAGAATTTCCGGTGGCGGAAGATGCAACGTAACGCACGCTTGTTTTGAACCGAATGAATTGGTAAAGTTTTATCCGCGTGGCGAAAAAGAATTACGCGGTCCTTTTCATCAGTTTTGTTCTGGAGATACGATTGAATGGTTCGAGAAGCATGGCGTAGAACTCAAAATTGAAGCGGACGGACGCATGTTTCCCGTTTCAAATTCTTCACAAACGATTATTGATTGTTTCCTGAAAGCAACACAAAAACTAGGAATTGCAGTGCTTACGGGACAAAGTGTGCAATCTATTTTCAATCCCGAAGTTTCGGGAGAAAATTTTTGGAAAATTGAAACCCAAACTGAAAATTATCTTGCCGAAAAGCTAATTTTAGCCACAGGGAGCAATCCTAAAGTCTGGGAAATGTTACAGAATTTTGGTCACGCAGTTGTCAGCCCAGTTCCTTCCCTATTCACTTTCAACATCAAAAATTCCAGAATAAAAGAATTGCCCGGAGTTGCGGCACAAGTTACCGTAAAAGTAAAAGACACTAAACTTACTTCAACAGGACCGTTGTTAATTACCCATTGGGGAATGAGCGGACCCGCAATATTAAAACTCTCGGCTTGGGGTGCCCGCATCTTGCATGACAAAAATTATCAGTTCACCATTTTCGTGAATTGGTTGAATGATGAAGATACTGCCGATGTCGAGAAAAAGCTAAAAGACTTAAAACAAGAACACGCTAAAAAATCAGTTTCAAAAAAATCTCCTTTCGAATTAACTAATAGATTATGGGAAAGTTTAGTGCTCGCTTCCGGAATTGAAGTAGAGACAAAATGGGCCGATTTATCTAAAATACAATTGCAAAATCTAGCCAATCAATTGACGAACGGGACTTTTCAGGTCAACGGAAAAAGCACGTTTAAGGAAGAATTTGTAACTGCCGGAGGAATTGATTTAAAAGAAATTAACTTCAAAACAATGGAAAGCAAATTACATGAAAACCTTTATTTTGCTGGTGAAATCGTGAATATTGATGCCATTACAGGCGGATTCAATTTTCAGAATGCATGGACGAGCGGATTTATTGTGGCTAATGCCGTTTAGACAAAAGTCATTGTACTACAAAACTTTAATTAAGAGAACTTTAGTTTTTGATTAACATGAATTTATTATTCTGTTTTCATTTTCACCGAATGATTTGAATATGTTTGTAATCAAAATATTACGAATGATTAAAAACTACTTTTTTGTTTTCTTACTGTTTTTTATACTTCAATCTGGTTTCTCACAAACCGAAAAATTAATTCACGGAAAAGTTTTACACGAACAATTTCCAGTGGAAAAAGTTGAAGTTGCTAATTTTAGTTCTAAAAAAATCACCGTTACTAATGCATCGGGGGAATTTTCTATTTTGGCAAAAGCGGGTGACGAACTCATTTTTATTTCGAAAAACCATGATATCAAAAAATTGGTTTTGGATGAAAAAACCATCAGCAAAAACAACCTCATCATTTTGCTAATCCTAAAAGCGGAACAATTAGAAGAAGTAGTAATTACGAAAATCCCAGCTATAAAATTAAGTTCAGATAAAGCATACGAACAAGGAAAACTTGACAAACTAGCCGTAGAAAAGTCTGCAAGAAGCTTAAAAACGGGCGTTTACAATGGAACCATAGAAAACGGAGTGGATTTCTTCCGGGTGGCCGACATGATTTTAAAGTTGTTCATAAAGGAAAAAGAGAAAGCTCTGAAAAATAAACCGAAAATTGAATTCAAACAATTGGCAAAAAGCAGCTGTGATCAAAAGTTTTATATCGAAACTTTAAAATTAAAACCAGACCAAATAGAGCTGTTCTTGGAATTTTGTGATGCGGACTCAAAATCAAAAACAGTAGCCGAAAGCAACAATGTATTAAGTGTAATGGATTTTTTGCTTGCCAAAAATATTGAATTTAAAAAACTATAAACAGAATCTTATCTATTCAACCACCAAATACTTCCATTTAAAACGGCGGCAAAACTTACCCAAGCCAAATACGGAAGCAATAAATAGCCCGCAATTTTATTGATTTTGGCAAATTGAACGTACGTTTCAAAAATCATCAACCACAATACAATAATTTCTAATCCGGCTAACATTGGATTGTGTAAACCAAAGAATAAATACGACCACAAAGCATTTAGTGCCAATTGTATTGCAAAGAAAACCAACGCTTTTTTTACAACTTCTTTTTCTGATTCAATTCTATCCCAAACTAATCCTGCGGCAACACCCATCATCACATACAACATACTCCAAACCGGTGCAAAAACCCAATTAGGCGGATTAAAACTTGGTTTTACTAAAGTTGGATACCAAGTAGTGATAGCAGAACGGGTGACAATTCCAGAGAAATAACCAATCGCAAGGCACGTAACAACAACAGCTAATATTCGGGTAATTTTATTCATTTTTATATTTTTTAAAATGTACTATTTTCTTGAAACATATGAGCTATTTAAGAAACAATAAGTGTACTGATTATCTCGTAAACTTTATATTTCCAACCATTAAGGAATTAAGAAAAATTAAGCCCAATACTTAATGAAGCTTAATTCCTTAATGGTTAAAAAATCCTTGATGGACTTATATGATTATTTTTATTGTCCAAATTTACTTAAATCTTTGTAACGATTAACCAACTAAACGAATAAACAAATAACCCAAAAAAAGTATCTTTGCGTAAATTTATACATTCATGATTTCAGCAAACGATTTTATTCCATCAAAATATACACATTCGATTGAAAGCGGAAATTTTCAATGGAGCGCGCCCAGTAACATTGCTCTTGTAAAATATTGGGGAAAAAAGGACAATCAAATTCCTGCGAATCCTTCGGTGAGTTTTACCTTGAATAATTGTAAAACAATTACTAAATTGGCTTTCTCCAAAAAAGAAAACGACGGTACATTTTCCTTTGATTTACTTTTTGAAGGGAAACCAAAAGAAGATTTCAAGCCAAAAATTCAAAAATTCCTGGAGCGAATAGAAATTTATTTGCCGTTTTTAAAAGACTTCCATTTTACGATTGACACAGAGAATACCTTTCCGCACAGTTCCGGAATTGCTTCGTCAGCATCTGGAATGGCCGCTTTGGCGATGAACTTGATGAGTTTAGAAAAAGCGTTACATCCTGAAATGACTGAGGAATATTTCTATCAAAAAGCGTCCTTATTAGCGCGTTTAGGTTCCGGAAGTGCTTGCAGAAGTGTAAAAGGACAAGTTGTAGTTTGGGGAAATCATGCAAATATCTCCGGAAGTTCTGATTTATTTGGGGTAGAATTTCCTAATGCGATTCATGCAAATTTTAAGAATTTTCAAGATACTATTTTACTGGTTGACAAAGGTGAAAAACAGGTTTCGAGTACCATTGGTCATGATTTAATGCACAATCATCCTTTTGCCGAAAGGCGATTTGCACAAGCACATGAAAACTTAGACCAACTTATTTCAATTTTTGAAAGTGGGAATTTAGAGGAATTTATCAAAATTGTAGAAAGCGAAGCCTTGACTTTACATGCTATGATGATGACCTCAATGCCTTATTTTATACTAATGAAACCAAACACTTTGGAGATTATAAATGCGATTTGGAGATTTAGAAATGAGACTAAAATTTCGGTTTGTTTCACGCTGGATGCCGGTGCAAATGTGCATGTTTTATATCCTGAAAATGTGGCCGAAACAGTTTTACAATTTATTAATAACGAATTAGTTGGCTATTGTCAAAATGGTCAGTACATTTGTGACGAAATTGGAAATGGAGCTTCGTTGATTTAATCTGTTTTTTTCCTATCTTTATTTTTTAAAGAGCTGAAATCATGGATATTCAATCAGAGAAATTAGAATTGATAAAAATGTTATTAGAAACTGATGACAAAACGATAATCGAGGCTTTAAAAAACATTTTCAAAGCACAAAAAAAAGATGTCTGGAAAGAATTATCTCCTGAACAACAAGAAGAAATTGATCTTGAAATTCTAGAGGCTAATCGCGGAGATCAAGTTGATTTATAAGAAATTCATTTGTTACAATATAATTACCAAGCCCAAATTGTCAATTTACAATCTAATATGAAAGGACCTTTATTTTACTCAAAAATATTACTCTTTGGAGAATACGGAATTATTCGTGACTCAAAAGGGCTTTCAATCCCATATAATTTTTACAATGGTGCACTTAAGAGAGATGAAAATCCAACTGAAGAAGCCATCAAATCAAATGGTCACTTAAGACGTTTTGTAACGTATTTAGAAACTTTACAAAACGAACAATCTGACTTAGTTACTTTTGACCTGACTACGTTGAAAAACGATGTGGAGACAGGAATGTATTTTGATTCCAGTATCCCACAAGGATATGGCGTAGGCAGCAGCGGTGCACTTGTAGCAGCGATTTATGATAAATATGCACAAAATAAAATCACGGTTCTGGAGAATTTGACCCGTGAAAAATTATTGCAGTTAAAAAATATATTTTCTCAAATGGAGAGTTTTTTCCACGGAAAAAGTTCTGGTTTAGATCCTTTAAACAGTTATTTGAGTATCCCGATTCTGATTAATTCTAAAGACAATATTGAAGCAACCGGAATTCCTACACAAAGTTTTGACGGAAAAGGCGCTGTGTTTTTATTAGATTCAGGAATTGTGGGCGAAACCGCTCCGATGGTAAATATTTTCATGGAAAGCCTGAAGGACAAAGGTTTCCGTGCGATGTTGAAAAATCAATTTGTAAAATATACGGATGCTTGTGTGGAAAATTTCCTTGGCGGAGACATGAAATCATTGTTCATGAATACCAAGAAATTATCAAAAGTAGTTTTGAATAACTTCAAACCAATGATTCCGGAACAATTTCACGGAATTTGGCAGCAAGGAATTGATAGCAATGATTACTACTTAAAATTATGTGGTTCTGGTGGTGGCGGTTACATTTTAGGTTTCACTGAAGATTTAGAAAAAGCTAAAGCTTCTTTAAAAGATTACAAACTAGAGGTGGTCTATCAGTTTTAGCCCCTAATCCCTAAAGGGCAATTTAAAAAAATAAATCAAAATCTTATAATGTTAAGCAGGCAGCACAAACTTCTCATAATGAAAATTGCAAGTTTGTTCTCTGTGGTTAGAGGCTATAACATTCCGGTAATAATTTTGGCACAATACCTTTCGTCTATATTTATTTTGGCTCCCGAAAAAAGAGCGTTGGATATTCTGCTCGACTTCAATTTGTTTATACTTGTTTTTGCTTCTTCGCTTACAATTGCTTCCGGATATATCATCAATAATTTTTACGACAGTCGAAAAGATTTAATCAATCGTCCTAATAAGTCGATGCTAGATCGATTAGTGAGTCAAAAAACAAAACTGAACGTCTATTTTACACTCAATTTTATAGTGGCTTTAATGGCTATGTTTGTTTCGTGGCGCGTGTTTTTATTTTTTTCTGGGTACATATTTTTCATCTGGTTTTATTCTCACAAAATAAAAAAATATGCAATAATAGGAAACTTGACTGCTGCTTTGCTTGCCGTTTTACCTTTTTTTGCCATACTGTTGTATTTTTATACTCGGATTCCATATGAAGAGATTGAAAATTATAAAAGACAGCTTGGCGTTATTTTTTCTCATGCCTCTTTTTTGTTTTTATTGCTGTTGATTCGGGAAATGATTAAAGACTTAGAAAACCTAAAAGGAGACATGGCAAATGATTACAAAACGATTCCTATTGTTTACGGCGAAGAAATAGCTAAAAAAATTATTACTGTTTTGACAATTCTGACTATCCTTCCAGTGTACGCTTTAATCGATATTTACGATGTGGGTTACATGGATGTTTATTTTTATTCTTGTCTGATTGTACTAATTTTTTTCTTGGCTTACTTGTGGAAATCAAACACAAAAGCACATTTTTTATTGCTTCACAACACTTTAAAATTCCTCATTGTGGCTGGAGTATTTTGCATAGTGCTTATCAATCCAAGCGTTTTATGGCACGGAAAAAAATTGTTGATGACGGTTTAAAACATTTTCTGCTTCGGGATTATAAAAGGTTAAAAACCATTTCTCAAAAATCCCCAAATTCCTCTATTTGGTTAGACCCGATAGTCCCGAAGCTTCGGGAGAAATCCTTATATTTTTTACTGTCAAAAAAATAAAAGATTGTAATGAATAGCGGGAATAGCTCCAAAAAATGAAACTAAAACGTATTAATTAGCTTATAAACTAGATAGTTAGCGTTTTTATAATTGGCTATTATTGATTGTCAAGTATATAAATAGTATCTTTGCACAAATTATTGGAATATTATGAATAACAAGGAAGGCAATAATAAGAAAAGTGGTCCAAGAGCAGCTAGCTCAAGACCAAGTTCGAATAAGCCAAAACCTGCCATGCAGAAGCGCGCTCAAGGGCCGAAAAAAGTTAAAGTAAATACTAAAGTTGCCGATATCGCTACTGATAAAGTAGAGAAAAAACCAAATCAAGCACCAAAGAGACCGAAAGTAAAAGACGAAATTCGTTTGAATAAATACATTGCTAATTCTGGTGCATGTTCGCGTCGTGATGCGGATATTTATATTCAATCCGGGACTGTGAAAGTAAACGGAATTCCTGTTACCGAAATGGGATATATGGTAAAACCTGGAGATGTTGTGAATTTTGATGGTGCTACTTTGACACCGGAGAAAAAAGTATACATTTTACTGAACAAACCTAAAAACTTTACGACTGCCATGGACGAAGGTCAGGAGTATCGTAATGTATTGGAACTGGTAAAAGGTTCTACGACTGCAAAAATTGGTGCAGTTGGAAGAATGGATAAAAATACAACTGGATTGTTATTGTTCACAAATGACACGGACATGATTCGTAAGTTTACGTTACCAAGTCAAAAATCATCTAAAATTTACCAAGTTTCATTAGACAAAAACTTGAAATTTGAGGATTTAGAAAAAATAAACAAAGGTTTGACTCTTGACGGACACCGCGTTTTTGTGGAAGATGTAAGTTACATTGACGGAGAAGCTAAAAGTGAAATTGGTTTGCAACTAAGATCTGCTAACGTAAAAGTGGTGCGTTCTATTTTTGAACACTTTAGTTATGATGTATTGCGTATTGACAGAGTTTCTTTTGCTGGTTTAACCAAAAAGAATTTGCCAAGAGGAAACTGGAGATTGCTTACTGAACAAGAAATTATCAATTTGAAGAACGTTTAATATTTCTTTGAAATTATAAAAATGAAATCCCTTCCGTTTACACGGAATGGGATTTTTTTAATTAAAAATTCAATCCTAAATTAGTATGACACCAGAAAAACTACAATCAATTGCTTTTAAATGGTTTGAAACTTTCAACAATAAAGAATTAGAAAAATTATTGTCTTTATACGATGAAGATGCTGTGCATTTTAGTCCAAAACTAAAAATGTACAAACCGGAAAGCGACGGTTTTGTTACCGGAAAAGAAGCATTAAGAGAATGGTGGAAAGATGCTTTTGAGCGTTTGCCCAGCTTGAATTATAAGGTGAAATCGCTAACTGCAAATGGAGATCGCGTTTTCATGGAATACATAAGAACAGTTACCGGTGAAGAGGATTTACTGGTGGCGGAAGTATTAGATATCAGAGAAGATAAAATAATTGCTTCCAGAGTGTATCACGGATAAAAAAAGATTTTTTTCAAATCTTTTTTTAAGGATATAGAAAAATAGAAACCTAAAATCCCATTCGTTTTAAAGCGGATGGGATTTTTTTTGCGAATAAGAACTAAAAACAGAAAAAGTCCATGTTAAAGCATTACAAATAGAAACATATTTGGGAAATAATTAATTTTTTTTGAATAAATTAGCTACAATTATTTAACTATCATCCATTATGAGAAAAATAACCGCACTTTTCATCACATTGACAACCTCTATATTGCTAGTCAACTGTAAACCTGAAGACAAAAAAGAAGACTTTGGTAGTCTGACAGAAAATTATTTTGACGATAAAAATGCGATGAGCCCATTGGATGCAACGCAAAATGGTCAAAACGAGTATAATGATCAGCTGCAGTTTGAAATGACGGACAGTTATAGAAAGTCGCAAGAAGCTTTCTTTGACAAATACCAAACTGCCTTAAAAACTATTGATAAAGAAAGCTTATCTGAAGAAGAAAAAAACAGTTACGAAATCATCAAATGGGAAGTTGAGATTGGGAAAGACTTATTAAAACAACCTACTAACCTACTTCCAGTACATCAATTTTGGGGAACACACCTAACGATGGGACAATTTGCTGGCGGAACCGGAGCACAGCCTTTTAAAACAGAAAAAGACTATACTAATTTCCTGAAAAGGATGGACAAATATGCTGTTTGGATAGATTCGGCTATGGTGTATATGAAAAAAGGAATGGCAAAAGGGATTGTGTTGCCAAAATCATTAACAACAAAATTAATTCCACAATTTGCTGAAATGGCCACGCCAAAAATCGAAGATAATTTATTTTACTCGTCGATAAAATTGATGCCTCCTACTTTTTCTGAAGCTATAAAAAAAGACTTAACCACAAAATATACGGCCACTATCAATGATAAATTGATTCCGCAATATAAAAAAATGGCTGATTTCCTAACCAAAGAATACCTACCTGCATCAAGAGCAACCAGTGGAATAGGAAGTTTCCCTTTTGGAAAGGATTTGTACGCTACCTATGTAAAACAATGGACTACAACCGAAATGACTCCGGAGCAAATTCATGAATTGGGATTAAAAGAAGTAGCCCGATTGAATGCCGAAATGGAAAAGGTAAAAACTCAAGTAGGTTTCAAGGGCACTTTATTAGCATTCTTTGAAGAGGTTCGAAATAAAAAGGAATTAAAACCTTTCAAAAACCCTGAAGAAGTGATTGCTAATTTTCAAAGTATCTATACCCGAATCAAACCCAATGTAGACAAATTATTCGCATTGCAACCCAAAACAAAATTTGAAATCAGAAGAACGGAAGCCTTTAGAGAAAAAACCGCCAGTGCTGAGTACAATCAAGGAACTGCTGACGGCAAGCGTCCCGGTATTTTTTATGTTCCAATTCCTGATGTAGCGAATTATAATATGTATGGTGATGAAGATTTGTTTTTGCATGAAGCGATTCCGGGACATCACTTTCAAATATCCTTACAACAAGAAAACCAAAGTCTTCCTGACTTCAGAAAATTCAATTGGTTTGGCGCCTACGGCGAAGGTTGGGCTTTGTACACGGAAAGTTTAGGAAAAGAACTGGGACTGTATCAAGATCCGTATCAATATTTCGGAATGCTGGGTAATGAAATGCATCGAGCAGTTCGATTAGTTGTTGACACCGGATTACACTCCAAAGGCTGGACCAGAGAACAAGCCATTAAATATTCGTTAGCAAACGAAGCCGAAAGTGAAGCGAGCATTATTCCTGAAATAGAGCGTTATATGGCGATTCCAGGACAAGCTTTGTCTTATAAAATTGGCCAGCTGAAGATTATGGAGCTACGCAAAAAAGCCGAAACTAAAATGGGTGCAAAATTTGACATTAAAAAATTCCATGAAAAGGTATTGGAATCCGGAGTAATGCCATTAGCATTATTAGAGATGAAAATTAATGCTTGGATAGAAAACAAATAATTTTCAGGTATAGATATAAAAAAAGCTTCTCGATTGAGAAGCTTTTTTTGTGCGGATAATAGTTCTACAACTTCTTAATTTGTAAGAATCTTTAGAACCTTTAAAAACCCAGTAAAAACAAGGCTTTTAAAGATTTTAATTTTTTTATTCCTACAAGTAAATTAACCCAAATTCAGGCTAATTCAAAATAATTAAGATATTTTCGGCAATATTTCGGCAAAAATATTATATTTGATTTCCTATTAAATCAACTATGAAAGTACGCTTCTTCGTTATAAAATCGAAAACTGATTTGACCAGCATTCATGTCCGTTTTTGGGACAGTAATAGAATTGACCAGAAAACCAAAACTGGATTGATGGTGAAATTCAGCAACTGGAGTCCGACCAAAGAGCAAGTAAAAAGTATAGATATTTCTCCTGAAAAAGATTTAATCAATAGTACCATACGGAAAATTGAAAATTATCTCGTTGAACAGTATAATACCGATTATATTAATCAGCAATACATCAATAAAAACTGGCTTAAAGACAAAATAAAAGACTTCTTTGGCAAGGCTGATAAAACTGAATTGCATAAAATCTATTTTACAGAATGGATACAAAAATACATTGACGAATCCCCTACCCGGCTTTACAAAGGTGAACCCGTTAAAAAGAGAACGATTCAGCACTATCAAACTACAAAATACAAACTGGATGGCTATGAAAGTTTTTATAAAACTAAACTGAGGTTCCAAGATATTAACCTTGAGTTTTATAGAAATTTTTTATTCTATTGTCAAAAAATAGAAAAAATAAACAACAACACGATTGGAGGATATATTACTAATTTCAAAAAGTGGTGTAAAATTTTAGACATTGAAGGCTTTCCCATCAATCAACAATACAGACATTCTGAATTTGCTACAATATCTAACGAAACCAAAGATGTTTATCTGACGGAGGAAGAAATCAACAAAGTGTATAATCATGACTTTAGTGATTCCGAACGCTTAGATAACACGAGAGATAATTTCATTTTTGGATTACGCACAGGATTACGAATTTCTGACTTTATGAGCTTAGAAAAATACAATTTTGTGGGCGATTATATAGAAATCGTAACCAAGAAAACAGCTCATCCTGTTGTTATACCAATGCATCAACAATTAAAAGAGATCTTGGCAAAAAGAAATGGTGAACTACCTAAGCAAATATCAGATGCCAAATTTAATGAGTATGTAAAAGATGTTTGTCAAGAAGTTAAATTAGAAGAAATGATTGATGGTGCTAAAATGATTGTCAAAACTGCAGATGATGAATTTTTCCCCGACATATCACTTATTTCAAAAAACAAAAGCCGCAAAGTATTTGGCACATACCCCAAACACGAACTTATCACTTCACACACCTGCAGGCGTTCATTTGCATCTAATTTATATGGTAAATTGCCTAATGCAACCATTATGGCAATTACCGGTCATAAAACCGAAGCTCAGTTCTTGAAATATATAAAAATCACTCCCAGAGAAAATGCGGAAAAATTAAAAGAATATTGGAAAACACAAAACTTAATAGCATCTAACCATACCAAATAAATGGAAAAAGAAGTCTTTAAATATATTGAAAATGAGTATCTTTTTAATTCACTTTCAGAAATAGAGCAACAGGCTGAATTAGTAGAACTAGGAATTTATGTTTTATCAAAGGAGCAACAAATATTTCCATTCATCACAAAGTCGCATACCTTTCGACATATTTGTGTATCACGGAAATTTATGATTGGATATGAATTTGAATTAGATGGCAAACTATATGAGATTGACCAACCTGTCATATACACGTTGTATCTTAAACTGTATTGGAGCGTATTGGGGCATGCCAGTCGAATTGCGGATGAACTTTCAAAGCAGATAGACCATCTAGTTTTATTAATTTCCGACAACCAAGAGGCTCTGATCTTAATCAAAAATAAAAAGGATAGTTATCTAGAAGAATATTCAACATTAATATCTAAAAACAATGAATTCATAGACTGTTTAAAAAACCCAAGCGAATACGGTTATGAATCTACAAAAGAATTTATCTTATCAGAGATAGAACAAGATATATTACTTTTAAAGACTTATATTTTAAACAAAAACATTGAAAAAACAAACATATTTAAACTACTATGCAAAACTTACTCTTTACAAAATTGTATAGAAACATGTAATACAAAAACAGAAGAGCTGAATATCCCCGGTAATTACTCAATCAACAAACCTAGTAATAATACTCTCTCAGCTTTAATTTTTAAAGATAACGGTGAAGAAATTTTTAATTATATAGTTTTTGGGTACCAAGAAGAAAAAAAACAAGCCTTTTATAATTACTTATATTACTTTTTAAAAGACAATCTTAAAAAACTTAAACTCGCAGATGAACATAGTAATACTTATACCAATTATGTTATCCAAAAAGGTTTTTTGAAAGAATATGGTAGAATGCAAAAATCAAGATCTTTAAAAAACAAAAAACATAATTCAATGATGAATTTGTTTCAAGAAATGTACTCACTAAAATTTGAGCAAATTATGAGTAAGGAAGAGTAAACTTACTTAACTCAATTGAATCAAATTTGCTTCATAAATATTTAAAAACATGTAATTATGAAGACAAATTTAATTCAAATTGAGACAACCAACGCCGATGATTTCAAAAACGAAATCATCAATGGTGTAATTACTGCACTAAAACATTTTGAAGAACATTCTAAAAATAACAGTGAAATTATTCTCTCCAGAGAAGAAGCTGCAAAACTGCTCTCCATTTCGCTAGTCACATTATGGGATCTCACCCGTAAAGACAAAATTCCTGCCTTTAGAATTGGAAATAAAGTACGCTACAAGAAGAGTGATGTATTAAACGCTTTAACTCAAAAAAATCAATTTTAATCCTTCAAAACTGATTTATATGGAGCCGTATAACCAAGATTTATTGCAGGATGCCTTCTATCATCTTGACAATTTGAAATTTAATTTAACCAAACTAAAATTAGCATATAATAGAGACCGGGCAATAGTGAACCATATTGATAATTTGCTTAAAGACTGCGAACTCATACAACTTATCGTTCAAAGTTATGATAGTTACAACTTCAGACTTTTGTGTAATATGATAAATAATTCCTTTGCTGACCCTAACTCTCATGGTGTATTAGTATTCATTATTAAGAAACGATTTGGTGAAAATTACGATAGAGGCAAATTGAATCACATAAAATTTCCAGCATGAAAGAGTATATCCGTGTTGGGACTGAATACTTTAAGCTAGTAGATTTCCCACTGATGAGTGGTGATTCTTCAAAATCATTAATAAAATGGAACAAACAAACCATAATTGATGATTTTGGAAAAGATTCGTTAAAGAAAATAAAAAAATACGAAACGTTTTGCACCTTTCCATCCCATTTTGAATACAAAAGAGAAATTAACAATTTTTACAATAAATATGAACCTTTGTCTTACCAATTTCAAGAAAAAGGAGAGTGGAAAAATATCGAGATGTTTTTACATCACATGTTTGGAGAACAATATGACATCGGTTTAGATTACCTAACAATCCTTTGGAAACATCCAACGCAAATATTACCGATTCTTTGTTTTGTAAGTACAGAAAGAAATACAGGCAAGAGTACCTTTTTAAAATTACTTAAATTAATTTTTGAAGGGAACATGACGATCAATAAAAACGAGGATTTTAGAAGTCGATTTAATTCCGATTGGGCTAGCAAACTAATAGTTGCTGTTGATGAAGTACTTTTAGATAAAAAAGAAGATAGCGAACGCATTAAAAACCTGTCGACTTCTAATCATTACAAAAGTGAAGGAAAGGGAGTGGACAAAGTGGAAATAGAATTTTTTGGTAAGTTTATTTTATGCTCTAACAATGAAGAAAATTTTATTAAAGTAGATGATTTAGAAATTCGGTATTGGGTTATTAAAGTAAGTTGTTTTTCAGGTGAAAATCCAGATCTTTTGGAACAAATGAGAAAAGAAATTCCATATTTTGCAAACTATTTGACTGATAGAGCTATCATTTCAAAAAGAGTTAGTCGCATGTGGTTTGCAAAAGAACAAATCTACACTGAAGCGCTTGAAATATTAGTTAGAGGCAACCGCACTTCAATTGAAAAAGAAATCGAAGAATTTTTAATTGATGAGTTCAGTATGCTAGGAAAAGATGAACTATATTATTCCATCTCAGATTTAGTTGAGCAACTCAATAAAAGAAACAACAGAGCTAATAATAGCTATATTTCTAAAATTCTAAAAGAGCATTTCAAACTTGAATCTAAAAATAGCAGTTATAAACTTTACAAAATGGATTATAGCAATTCTTTGAATGAAAACTTCACCGTTTATTTTGAAACCAAAGTTGGTCGATTTTATACCTTTAAGAAAGAAAATTTTATAATTAACTGTTGAATTGTTTACAATTGAACGTAAACCTCACACTACTAACACATCACACATCAACTATAAATCAACAATCGTTCAACGAAATCTAATTGGCAAAAAATCATAAATTAATTGTTGAAACCTTGTTGAAAAAATGTTGCAAAGTCAACCTGATAATAGAAAGGCTTTGCAACGTTTTTCAACAGATCAACGATTATTAAGCAATTAGTATACGCTAAACAAAAAAATTAGTAATTAAAAGATTGAGTAAAAGTATCCGTCTCTTTTGGTAAACACTTTGCATCCCTATTTTTAACACTGTTTGTATAATTTTTGCAATCATGATGTTGCGTATTATTTCAAAAATCACGTTAACGGTAGAAAAATTCCCGTTAACGTGATTTCTGTTTGCAAACTTAAATTGTATTTTTTTGTAAGAATACCACACCGTTATCACGTTAAACACCGTTAACGGGGCAAAAAAATCACGTTAACGTGATGCGTGGACGTGATGCGTTAAAATGATCTAAATCAATATCACTAAAAGTGGGTATGGTAAAATATCATAAAACATTGTTTATTTACATTAATTCAATCAAAAACAAATCAGGCGGTAGATGATTAATCTAAATATGTATCCCCTTTATGGTTTCCCACATTTTCTAAGTAGTATTTTTTAATACCTTAGCAATCAATATAATTTTTACAGAAACAGCATCAAATATAATGGCCAAACAAGTTACCCCAAAACAAACGAAGCCCAAAAAAGAAAAAAGCATTGAAGAAACCCTTTGGGATTCAGCTAATAAACTACGTGGAACAGTAGAATCATCCGAATACAAGCACGTAGTTTTAGGATTGATATTCCTGAAATTTGCCAGTGACAAGTTCGAGGAACGTCGCAAGGAACTAATTGCTGATGAAAAAGAGAAATACCTGGAAATGAAGGAATTCTACAATATGTCGAATATTTTCTTTTTACCCGAAGAATCCCGTTGGTCATTTGTTATAGAAAACTCTAAGCAAAACGACATTGCCTTAAAAATCGATACTGCTTTACACACCATTGAAAAAAACAATCCAGCTCTGAAAGGCGCTTTACCTGACAACTACTTCTCTCGTTTAAATATGGATGTGAGCAAGTTGGCTGCTTTGTTGGATACCATCAATAACATTGACACCATCAAGGACAAGCAAACCGACATTGTTGGGCGTGTATATGAATACTTTTTGAGCAAGTTTGCGTTGGCAGAAGGTAAAGGAAAAGGCGAATTCTACACTCCAAAAAGTATTGTAAACTTAATTGCCGAAATGATTGAACCTTACAAAGGCGTGATCTATGACCCTGCTTGTGGTTCCGGTGGGATGTTTGTGCAAAGTATTAAGTTTATTGAAAACCACCACGGAAACAAAAAAGAAATATCTATTTATGGACAGGAATATACGGCTACCACTTATAAACTGGCTAAAATGAACCTCGCCATTCGTGGTATTGCCGCCAACTTGGGCGATGTGGCTGCAGATACTTTTGGGCGTGACCAACACCCCGATTTGAAAGCCGATTATATTATGGCAAACCCTCCGTTCAACCAAAAAGACTGGAGAGCAAGTGATGAATTGGTAGATGATCCCCGTTGGAGAGGCTATGATGTCCCTCCTACCAGCAATGCCAACTATGCTTGGATTTTAAACATGGTTAGCAAACTATCTGAAAATGGCGTGGCAGGATTTATCTTGGCTAATGGGGCACTCTCAGGCGGTGGCGAAGAATATAAAATTCGTAGAAAACTGATAGAAAATGATATTGTAGAAGCTATTGTGATTTTGCCAAGAAGTATGTTTTATACCACTGATATTAGTGTTACGCTTTGGATTTTAAACAAAAACAAAAAAGCAAGAACGGTTAATTTACCTGATGAAACCCGAAATTATCGTGACCGCCAAAACGAAATTCTATTTTTAGACCTACGAGAAAAGGGCATTCCATTTGAAAAGAAATACAAACAGTTTTCTGAAGAGAATATTCTTGAAATAACTCAAGCCTACCACAATTGGCAAACCGATTTATCTAAATACCACGATGTTCCTGAATTTAGTTGTTCAGCAACTTTAGAAGAGGTAGCTGCCAAAGATTTTTCCCTGGTGCCAAGTAAATATGTTGAGTTCGTTAACCGTGACGAGAATATTGATTTTGATGAAAAGATGCAAACTTTACAAGCAGAGTTTAGCGAATTATTACAGAGTGAATCAAAATCGAAAGCTGATTTACTAACCGTTTTCAAAGAATTGGGTTATGAAATCAAGTTATAAAAAATTAGGGAACTATATTCAAGTTGTAAACAAACGGGATACTGACAAAACAGTAGATAAATTACTTGGTGTAAGTATCCGCAAAGTACTAATACCCTCGATCGCCAATATTATAGGAACGGATATGTCAACCTATAAAATCATCAAAAAAAATCAGTTTGCTTATGGTCCAGTAACGTCAAGAAATGGCGATAAAATTTCTGTTGCTATATTGGAAGATTACGATGAAGCAATTGTATCACAAGCCTACACCGTTTTTGAAGTAATTGATAAAAATAAATTGTTGCCCGAATATTTAATGATGTGGTTCCGACGACCCGAATTTGACCGTTATTCACGTTTTAAATCACAAGGAAGTGCCAGAGAAATTTTTGGTTGGGACGAAATGTGTGATACTGAATTACCTATTCCTTCCATCGAAAAACAAGTGGAAATTGTTAGAGAATACAACATTATTCAAAACCGTATCGCTTTAAACAACCAGCTTATTGCAAAACTCGAAGAAACCGCACAAGCCATTTATAAACAATGGTTTGTGGATTTTGAATTTCCTGATGAAAATGGGAAACCTTATAAAAATAATGGAGGGAAAATGATTTGGAGTGCCGAGTTGGAAATAGAGATTCCGGAGGGGTGGAGTGTAAATTTAATTAATGAGTACATAAAGTTATCTCAAGGTTTGGCAATGAATGCTGCAAATAATCATTTAGTTGTAGAAAAAGGAATTCCATTACTAAGAATTACAGACTTAATTAATAAAACAGCAGAAATATTTATTAGTGAAAAAGTTGAAAAAAATGTTATTGCAGTCAAAGAGGATATTATCGTTTCAAGAACGGGACAAGTTGGCTTGGTTTTTAGAAATAAAATAGGTGTTGTTTATAATAATTGCTTTAAAGTAAATCCTTTTCAAAATTTAAACAAAGAAGTTTTATATTGGTTTTTGAAGACAAAAAAAATGTATTTAATTATGAATGAATTAGCTTCTGGTTCTTCTGCACAATTAGATTTGACACATAAACAATTTTATACATTAAAATTTGTCCTACCAACTTTCAGTTTGCAATTAAAGTTTTCTGAAAAATCAATTAGGATTAGCAAACATCTTGAGATTTGTGAACTTCAGGTCCAAAAATTAGAAGAATTAAAAGAGTTGTTACTGGCGAAAATGACAAAAGTTAATTAAAAAAGGTAAAATTATTTAATATGGAAACAAGAAAAATTTATAAATGTTTTATTTCATCTCCTGGAGACTGTCAAATTGAGAGAGAAGCATGTCAAAAAGTGATTGATAAAATAAACATTGGTTTAGCTAAACACTTAGGTATTAATTTTGAAACCTTTATGTGGGAATATGATGTACTTCCAGATATGGGAAAAAATGGGCAAGAAATAATTGACGAATATATTATAAAATCTAAATATGATATATTTATTGGTGTGATGAAAAACAGATTTGGACATGCCACAAAAAAAGCAGGAAGTGGAACTGAACATGAATTTAATGATGCATTGGAAAGAAAATTAATAGATAATAATTCTGTACCTAGAATAATATTTTTTTTCGGAAAAGAGCTTATAGATCCAGATAATTTTGATCCTACACAATATCAACAAGTAAAAGATTTTAAAAGTAAAATTGGTAATGAAGGTCTTTATGTGAATTTTGATGGTGTTTTAAATTTTGAAGATCTACTAGAGAAAAAAATTGAATTGTTCATTAAGGAAAATTCTACGATTTCTCAACCAGAAAAGAGAATCGAAGAAATTGATTTGATCAAAAAAAAAATGCAAGATGATTTAGATGGATCTTTAAAATCCTATAATGAGGCAATTCCTGTTTGGATAGAACCGATTATAAGCTCTAAGAGAGAAATACCAAAGAACCCTACTAAAAATCAAGAATTTAGAGTAAATTTAAATGCTATAATTAATAATCCTAATAATTATATTGTTAAAGCACCCTCTGAGTTTGGACTAACTAGCCTTGCTCATTACATGAAATTGCAAGCATGGAAATCGGGTAAGTTATTTTTATACATTGATATCAAAAGCACTAAAAAACATAAGGTAGTAAAAGATATTCATGCCATTTTGACTAATTATTATTTTAGTAGTGATTTATCGAAAGTAGATTGTATATTATTAGATTCTGTCTGTTTTGAAGAAAATGGTGTGATGCAGTTGATTAAAAATGTGTGTGATGCATTTACAGAAATTCCGCTTATTATTTTCAATACTATTGAAAATAAATTTTTTTTAAAATCGGATGAAGATGATAAAGTTGAAATAAAGCGAACTTTTACTTCACGATATCTATTGCCTTTACCACAAGCGGAAATTAGAAGACTAGTTAAGTCTTATGCAACTTTTAAATGTATTGAAGAGGATGATGAGTCAATGCTAAGTAAAGTCACAAAAGATTTGGAAACCTTAAATATGCATAGGACGCCTAAGAACTGTATTTCAATTCTAAAAGCTTCTTTAAAAATAGGAACAGATTATTCACCAATTAACAGGACAAAATTATTAGATACTATTTTAAGTATCATTTTTGAAGAATATGAAATACCTACATACAAAGACAAAAAGCCAGATATTAAAGATTGTACGTTTGTTTTAGGATATTTTTGCGAAGTTCTTAATCTTCGAAATGATTTTGAATTTACGCAAGAGTTTTTTAAATCTACGCTCCGAGATTTTTGCGGTAAAAATTACATGGAATTAGATCTGAATTATCTTTTCAATGTTTTAGTCGATAATTCCATTATAAGTAGAATGGGAGCGAATTACTATTATTTCAAAAATTCGTATTGGGTATTTTATTTCTTGGCTCATCGGATGAACATAGATAAAAATTTCCTTAAAAATGTATATGAAAATAAAAGATACATTGATTTTCCTGAAATAATTGAATTTTACACAGGTATAGATAGGAATAAGGAAGATGCGTTGCAGGTTCTTTTAGCAGATATAGATGAGACTATAAAATTAGTTAGAGAAAAAGTTAAAATAGATGACAATATAAATCCATTTAAATCTATTTCGTGGACTCCTGATGTTGCTGTTTTACAAAAAGAAGAAGAAAAAATAAGTAAAAATGTCATGTCTTCAGGTTTACCTGATGAGGTAAAAGACAAATATGATGATAAGCAATACGATCAAATAAGACCTTATAATCAAGTTATCAATTCTGTAATAAGAGATTTTTCTTATCAGGTTTTAATGCGACAAATTTCAGCATCTTCTAGAGCATTGAGAAATAGTGATTTTGTAAATCCAGAATTAAAAAAGCAAATGTTAGATAAGATTATCTTGGCTTGGAATGAAGTTAATAAGTTATTGATTGTTCTTTCTCCCATTTTGGCGGATAAAGGTGAAATTGCTTTCGAAGGTACAAAGTTTTATTTAGATGAAGAGTGGTTTGACATTAAGGATCCTGTAGAAAAAAGGTTAGCAGTTTTAGTTGCTTTACCCACAAATGTTGTTAGGATTTTTAAAGACGATTTATTTTCAAATAAAATGGCTCCTCTAATTTGTAATAAAGCAGTAAATGAAAAGAATAGTCTTTTAAAACACGAATTGATGTTGTTGATTGTTGCGGATAGACCTAAAGGTTGGTTTAAAATTATAGACAACTATATAGTTAGCTTGGATAAAAACTCTTATTTTTTATCAGATTTGTTTACTACTCTTGAATTCACATATGATTATAAGACTACTGAAATTGAGGAAAGAAGAAATATAGATTTATTAATGAAAAAATGCAGAGCTAAACATTATTTAAACAGCAATAATCCTGATATGGGTTTGATTAATAGATTAAGGCAATTAGAAAAGAAACAGTGATTTTATACAAATTAATTTATAAAACAGCTTTAAATAAGTGAATATTATAAATCATATTAAATTGAATCAGGTGTTAAAACCATTTTCCTAGCGCCGGGAAAATGGTTTTAATGTTAAGTTTCCTGCTCTAAAAACTTGACAAAATAATTTAAAACACAAAATGTCCAGTTTTTTATATAATAAACTGGACATTTTTATATATTTGTAATAAATAGAATCACATGAAAACTACTGATTACATAGCTTTTACCATCGATCGATTCCCAAAAGGATATGTTTTCACCTATGCTGACTTTACCACAGTCGTGAATAAAAAAGAAGCGATCATAAAAGCATTGAATCGTATGGTAGTTTCGGGCAAGATTGCAAAACTAGCCAAGGGCAAGTATTACAAGCCTGAAAGTACTCCTTTTGGAAATTTAGAACCCAACCAATATCAAGTGGTAAAAGATTTATTGGAAGATGATGGCAAAACAATTGGCTATCTTACGGGCTACAGTATATACAACCAGTTAGGATTGACTACTCAAATAAGCAATACTATTCAAATTGGAAGAAATGACATTCGCCCAAGCTTAAATAGAGATCGTTATAGTATCAAATTCGTAAAACAAAAGAATACCATTACCAAAGAGAATATTCCGTTATTACAATTGCTAGATGCCATTAAATACATTAAGAAGATTCCTGACAGCAGTATTGCGGCAGCATGTTTGCGTTTTGTAACGTTATTGAAAGCTTTGTCGGAAAAAGAAATAGCAACAGTAGTACGCTTGGCTCAAAAATACCCACCTGCAACAAGAGCTTTGTTAGGTGCGCTATTAGATGAAGCGGGAGTTTCTCAATTCAAGGAAATAATAATGAAAAATCTGAATCCAATAACCAATTACAAACTATCGGGAGTACAATCTGTTTTAAAAACTGCCCAAAACTGGAATCTAGTATGAGATTACACGAAAACAAAACCCTCTTTAGGCAGTCCATTGCCTTTACAGCGCAACAGATGAAGATATTGCCTATTTATGTGGAGAAAGATTATTGGGTAACGTATGTGCTTCATCTTATTTTTCATGATACAATTGGAATAGAAACTGTATTCAAAGGAGGAACCGCATTATCAAAATGTTTTGGTTTTATTGAACGATTTTCAGAGGACATTGATTTGGTTGTTTTGAGACGAGAGGCAGAGGGAGGAAATCAACTAAAAAGCAAATTAAAGAAAATAACCAATCTGGTTGGTACTAAACTGACCGAAGTGGATGAAGAGGGTATTACTCATAAAGTGGGGATGATTAGAAAAGTTGCCTACAGTTACCCAAAAAGTTTTTCTGGAAAATATGGACAAGTAAGAGAAAATATCATTGTAGAGGCAACTTGGCTAGGACGTTATGAGCCTTATCACAATCATATTATTTCTTCCTATGTAGCTGCAATGATGGAAACAACAGGTCAACAAAAACTTGCTGAAGAATATGGACTATTGCCTTTTGAAGTACAAGTATTGCATGTAAACAGAACGATTTGTGAAAAGATAATGAGTCTAGTTCGCTTTTCGCATACTGATGATTCTATAACCGATTTACGAAATAAAATTCGTCACACATATGATTTGCACCAGCTACTGAAAGTCCCTGCCATCTTAGCATTTTTTGAAAGTCCAGAATTCGAAGAAATGCTTTCCCTTGTGGGACAAGATGATGTAGAAAGTTTCAAAAACAACAACGACTGGTTGGCCTATCATCCTAGTGAAGCTAGAATATTTCGTGAAACGGAAGAAACATGGAAACTCTTAGAAAATGCCTATACCAATGAATTTAGCAATCTTGTTTATGGTGTGTTGCCAGAAAGTGAAGAAATATTAGGTTCGCTTATAAAAATTAGAGAACGATTAAAAGTTATAAAATGGAATCTTGAAATTCCAAAAAAAGAATAAACGAAATACAATGAAATTTACCGAAGCACAATTAGAACAAGCCTTTATAAGCTTATTGCAAGAAGAGGAAATGACTTATCTTGTAGGAAGTGAAGTCCGTAAAGTGGAGTTCAAAGGAATGGCAGAACCACAAACTACCTACGGCCATATAGTAAGTGAAAAAGTACTGCTTACCGATGACTTGAAAAACTATTTGCGATCTAATTATGCTTCAGTAAATATTTCGGAAAGTGAAATTGAATCTATTGTTAGAGATTTAGAACGCTTGCCTTCATCAGATTTGTATGAAAGTAATAAAGTGATCATGAAAATGGTTTCTGATGGTTTTTTATTAAAAAGAGAAGACCGCAACCAAAAAGACTTTTATGTACAACTTATTGACTATTCAGAAGAAGACAATAATACTTACAAAATTGTCAATCAATTAGCTATCAAAGGATCTGAAATGCGCATTCCGGATTTAATCTTATACATCAACGGATTGCCTTTGGTAGTATTTGAATTTAAAACTGCAATTCAAGAAACTACTACTATATATAATGCTTATGAGCAATTAACTGTTCGTTATAGAAGATCTATTCCCGAGCTGTTTAAATACAATGCGTTTTGTGTCATTAGCGACGGAGTAAATACCAAAGCAGGTTCATTCTTTGGTCCGTATGAATTCTTTTATGCCTGGCGTAAAATAGAAGGAATGGTCAATGAAGTCGATGGTATTGATGCCATGTACACCCTAATTCAAGGAATGTTTAATCGTAAAAGATTGCGTGACATTATTCACAACTTCATTTATTTACCGGATAGTTCCAAGAAAAACGAAAAGATAGTTTGTCGTTATCCCCAGTATTATGCAGCTACCAAACTTTTCGAAAATATAAAATTACACCAACGTCCGAATGGCGATGGTAAAGGGGGGACTTATTTCGGCACCACGGGATGCGGTAAAAGCTACACCATGTTGTTTTTAAGTCGCTTGCTGATGAAAAGCACTTATTTTGGAAGTCCTACCATTCTCCTAATTACAGATAGAACCGATCTGGACGATCAATTGTCCGGACAATTTACAAATGCTAAAGGATTTGTAGGCGATGATACTATCGTCAGTGTTGAAAGCAGATCTAATTTGAGGGAATTAATGCAAGGCCGGAATAGTGGCGGAGTCTTTTTGACAACGATTCATAAATTTACGGAAGACACAAAATTGTTAACGGACAGAACAAATGTAATTTGTATTTCGGATGAAGCGCACCGAAGCCAAACCAATTTAGATCAAAAAGTAAAAGTGACCGAAAATGGAGTGGTTAAAACTTTTGGTTTTGCTAAATATTTACATGAATCCCTACCCAATGCAACTTATGTAGGTTTCACTGGGACACCCATTGATGCCACTATTGATGTATTTGGAGAAGTTGTTGATGCCTATACCATGACAGAATCTGTTGCAGATGAAATCACGGTGCGCATCGTTTATGAAGGACGTGCAGCCAAAGTTTTATTGAACAACCGTAAACTTCAAGAAATCGAAGAGTATTACAATCGCTGTGCAGAGGAAGGCAGTAATGAGCATCAAATAGAAGAAAGTAAAAAAGTGATGGCGCAAATGAATGCGATCATCGGAGATCCAAAACGATTAAAGGATTTGGCTGAGGATTTTGTAACCCATTATGAAAATCGAATAGCGGAAGGAGCTACAATCAAAGGAAAAGCCATGTTTGTTTGCAGCAGCAGACCTATTGCTTATGCATTATATAAAAACGTTTTGGAAATTAGACCAGAATGGGGAGAAATAAAAGTAGCTGATGATGGTGTAATCCTGACGGATAAAGAGAGAAAGGAAATCAAACCAATGGAGCGCATGAAAATGGTCATGACTCGGGGAAAAGATGATCCGGAAGACATGTATTATTTGTTAGGCACAAAAGAAGACCGAAAAGAAATGGATCGCCAATTTAAAAATGAAAAATCCAACTTCAAAATAGCTATTGTTGTCGATATGTGGCTAACTGGTTTTGATGTTCCGTTTTTAGATACGATGTATATTGATAAACCAATACAGCGGCACAATCTAATCCAAACCATTTCAAGGGTGAATCGTAAATTCGAAGGAAAAAACAAAGGGTTGATTGTGGATTATATTGGTATCAAAAAGCAAATGAATTTAGCTTTAGCCCATTATAACAAAAAGGATTCTGACATTTTTGAAGACATCGAGCAATCTATAATTGTTGTCAAAGATCAATTGGATTTATTACACAAACTCTTTCATAAATTTGATAACAGTAAGTATTTTAACGGCACACCGCTGGAACAACTAAACACCTTAAATAAAGGCGCTGAATTTGCCCAAATAACACAAGACATAGAGAAACGTTTCATGTACATCTTAAAGCGTTTAAAAGCAGCTTACGACATTTGTTCCGGTAGTGAAGCTTTTACCCACGCAGTTAGAGATGAAATTCATTTCTTCCTCGCTGTCAGATCCATTGTATTCAAACTAACCAAAGGAGTGGCTCCTGATACTGCCCAAATGAACAATAAGGTTCGGAATATGATTCAGGAAGCTATTGAGAGTGAAGGAATAGAAGAAATCTTTAAATTAGGAGAAACAGGTGAGAAAGAAGTTGACATATTTTCCGATGATTATTTAGCAAAATTGGACAAGATTAAACTCCCAAACACCAAAATAAAATTATTACAAAAACTCTTGGCCAAAGCGATTGAAGACGTACAGAAAATCAATAAAATAATGGGGGTCGATTTCACAAAGCGACTTCAATTTATTGTTGACAAATACAACGAAAGAAAAGAAAGCGATGTATTAAACAGTATAGTATTGGAAGATTTTACCGATGAGATTATTGATTTGTATTTTGCCTTAAAAAAAGAGAAAGACTCCTTCAAAGATTTAGGAATTGACATTGAAGAAAAAGCCTTTTACGATATTTTAAAAGCCTTGGCAATAAAATATGATTTTGTATATCCTGAAGACAAACTTATTATACTTGCTCAAAAAGTAAAAGAGGTGGTTGATGACAAGGCTAAATACACCGATTGGAGTAAACGCGACGACATCAAAGCCGAACTGAAAGTAGGCTTGATTATATTGTTAGCTGATAATGGTTATCCTCCTGTTGATCGAGATGAAGTTTATAAAGAGATTTTTGAACAGGCAGAGAATTTTAAGAAGTATAGAGCGTAATTAAGGTAATAGTTTTAAAAAACACTCTAAATAAAAAAATATTTATGACATCATTTACCAAGTTATCTCAAGATGACAATTTTTTATACAAAAGGAGGATTATAGAAACTTTTTTCAGTGCGTTTGCGAAGGTGAGGTGAATTTTAAATATAAAAAAGAATAGTTATGGACATTATACAAATAAGTAAAGATATTTTAACTCGTTTAACCAAAATGGATTATGAAAGAAATGGTGGTAGTTCAAGCGAGCGGCTAATTTTTCCAAATAAATTCCCATCAGAAGCAAAAAATAAAGTAATTACAGAAAAGGAACTTCTAAAATATACTAGAATTTCAGAGCAAGAACTGCGTTTTTTATTTGTTGAACAGTTTATAAAAGTTACAGGCAAAGAGTTTTTCTACTCGGTTGAAACTCCAACTGAAAAAAAATATAGGTTTGGAAAAACCAATGAAGATATTAAACCTGATATTACAGGAAGGTCTGCATCAATAGATATGTGTGTTTTTAAAAGAGATTCAGATAATAAGTACAATCGTTTTTTAAACATAGAATTTAAAAACGAAAACGCTTCAAAAAAAAGTATTTCAAAAGATATTTTAAAATTGATGTATGAGAAAGAGAATGGGGCATTTATTTTATTACTAAAAAATACAGATGAAGGAACGCTAAAAAGTATTTTTGATAAATTTTCTAGTTCCTTTGATGCACATTTGCTTAAAGATAATTGGACTGATAATCCTACAACTTTTATAGAAATAATTATCCTCTCACTTGAAGAAAAACGAAATAAAAATGGAACTCCATTTTTAATAAATCGAAAAATAAAAAAAGGAGATAATTTAATGGATATTTTTTTATTCGATGGAAGTTTGGCCGATATAAATGAAGTAAAGAGAAATGGTTGGGAAATTGAACCAATCGAAAAAGTTACTATGTGTAATGTTGAGGAGGAGTTAGGGATGGTTGCGGAGGAGAAAGTACGTTATGGGAAATAAGCTAACAAAGTATTAGAGACAAATTTTATAATTTTAACAGAATACATTTTATGATTTTTATACCTCCAATGGAGATTGCCACTAGAATAATGACTTTGATAGACAATGCTAAAACGAATTTGGTTTTGGTGTCGCCTTACATCAATATAGACAAATGGGATAAGTTTAAAAAATGTTTGCAAAGAGCTGTCGATAGAGGCGTTATTATAACCATTTACGCAAGAGAAAATGCAGATCAAAATTTAGATCTTATTAGATCTTTTAATGTGAATCTAATTTTAATTAAAGACTTGCATGCCAAAATATATCTAAATGAAAGCTATGCCATTGCATCCTCACAAAATTTGATTCAGTATTCGGATTCAAATTCAATTGATTTTGGATACAGTACCGAAACTGAAGAAGAAAGAAATCAATTATTGACCTTAATCAATCAGTATTTAATAGTATCAAAGCCTTTTAAGAAAGAGGTTCGAGAGCAAATTAATTCTATTGAGAAAAACGAGGTAGTCATAAATACTACTACAGAAGTAATCAAAGAATTTGATATGCAAAAAATCTACAATACTTTCAATGAACGATCTGATCAGGTAAGACTAAATAATGAGGCTACTTATGTGTATTGCGCTAATTTTTTTCCTTTTGGAGACTTAATGCTAAGACAAGGTTTTGAAATTCGATTTAATTTTCAACAAAAAGGTTCTGATAAGATCGTTGAAATTATAGAAAATATTGATTTTCAAAACAATAATTACCAATATGAGAGAAAGATAATAATGAATAAAACATATTATTCATCATATATTTTCATTCCTCAAGAAGTTACGGATAATCAAAAATTAATTTATGATTATGTTTTTATGTATAATAGGATAAAAGATAGTACTAAGCATTTAGTTAAAATGAAATTGTAATAAACTATTTAAAAACAGTAGTTATGAAAAATAAAAAGCTGAAAATTAATTTGACTATTCAATCTGGAGGAATGATTCAATTTAGTGAAACAGGAATCTTACCGCGGTTTTTAGTTTTCAATTCACCAGAACTTCGCAGAACTTGGCGTTTAAAATTAATTGAAGATACGCAAAATGGGGTTTTGAAAGTAAACGGTCAAATTGCTTTTAATTATTTTTTCGATGGTTTGGGTTGTAATATACAGTCCATAACGGATGGAGTTGTTGGTGATGAATGGGAGATTAAAGAGATTTTGAGGGAATTGAGGGATTGAATTGTAGTTTATGTTGATGAAATGGACTATGAGAGTGGTTGAGTAATTGGGAGTGTTTTGGGGGAAATTAATAATATTTAAAAAATGTCAGAAATAATACTACAAAAAAAAGATTTCTATAATTCTTTAAAACAAGATGCTCTAGGGGATAGAAATATTATTGTCGATTTTGAAGTTGTTATTGACAATTCTATAATCGATTGGCATTTCAGGGAAATAAAAGATATAATTTTCAGAGAAAGAGTAGTTATAAGAGATGTTGAAATAAATTCCGGTTTGTTTTTTATCAATTGTGAATTTAAAAATGGTATTGTTTTTCATAAAGTAACATCAACAAATTATAGTAGTATATATAATTCTAAAAACAGTAGTGTACTATTTTCTAATTGTATAACTTCAATAATAATATTTGAGACTAATTGTTTTTTTGCAAGAAAAATTACTATCGAAAATAATTGTAGAATACTTGAAAAAATAGATTTAAAATTAACTAAAATTGTAAATGCAGGATTTAGTATTAAAGAATCAACTATTAATTATATTGACATTTCAAATTCAGAATTTGACATAAATTTCTCAAGGTCAACTTTTTTAAAGCCATTAAGGGTAGAATCTCTAAATGGAAATGTTACATTAATTTCAAATGAATTTTCAGGATGGTTAAAATTTTGGAATGTTGAATGTAATTTTAGTTTTACTTTAAATAAAAACACATTTAAAGATAAGTTTAATGTAGATGGATCAAGAATTAAAAACCTAGCAATACATGGTGATGTTTTTGAAAAAAAAGGAGAGTTCGAAAACAGGGATTTATCAGGAAATAGCTTAGAATCATATTTACATCAAATTTACATAACTGAAGCGAAATTTACGGAAGGATTTGATTTTAATGGCCTTGGTAAATCAATTGAAAAAATAACTCTCCCAATAACGCCGGAATTTGTAGGCGTTTTAAAATTTGTAGGATGGAAAGTTGATCATACTTATATTTCTGGTATTAATCAAAACTTGAAACTACTATTTAAAAGTATGTCATTTCGATTTTTTATGATTAACGATTTTACAAATTATAGTGATATTAGTTTCGATAAATGTAATGGTTATGATGATAGTACTTTAAACTTATCTGATTGTGATCTAGGTTCAACAAAATTTAATGAATTTGCTTTTGATTCTTTTATTAAAATCCGAATTAACAATGCTACATTAGATAAAATCAAACCAACAAGTAGTAATTGGTTTAAAGAGGAAGCGTTAGAAATTGGAGATGGGACTCAATCAAAACAAGATGAATTCAAAAGAAAAAGAGAAGTCTATCGTCAAATAAAACAAGCTCTAAAAAGCAATGGAAACCAAATTGATAGCTTAACTTTTCAAGCAAGAGAAATGTCTTCTTATAGAAATGAATTGAAAAACTCCCAGAAATATAAATTTGCTGATAGAATTGTTATGTCAGTAAGTCAGTCTAATGATTATGGACTTAATTGGGAAAAAACAGTAGGCATTGTCTTTTTAGGAACTTTTATTTTCTACTTAATTATACTTCCTTCCATTTCGGATACAATTGGATATACAATAGCAAAAGATTGTTCAGATTTAATTAATACTTGGGATAGCGTTTTTAATAATTCTAAACTGTTTTGGCAACTATTTAATCCTATTAGACAAGTTAAAGTAACTTATGGAGAAAATGTAGATAGCGGATGGATCTATTTTATAGATTTAATCCATAGAATATTTCTAGGAATAATGTTTTTTCAAATAATAAAAGCATTTAGGAAGTATGTTTCTAATTAATTTTTCCGAGAGAAGTCTTCTATAAAACTAATTACAAACTTGAAATTTATAAAAAGAATTCCAAAATACAAATAACAATTAATAAAAATGAACCAACTTATACTTGCCAACGAACTATTAAATTATATATCAACCTTACAAAAAGACCAAAATATTAATGATTGGATATGCAGAGGAAAGACAGACATTACTTATGGTAGTCCAAATGGTGGCTGGAATGGAATGAACGGTTTTTTATTTGTGAAAAATGATGAATCTTATAGTTTTGTAATTAGAAGTATTCCGAAAGAAGACGCAGCTAGTTATATAGTTATTGAATCTTTAAATTTAAAGGGTCAATTATATAATATGGATTTATCTAATCCTAGAATATGTAAGGAAAAACAAGGAAAAACCTATTTACTAGAGTCCTATAGAATGACAGTTGGTAAAGGTAAAAAGAAAGAAAAAGAAGTTGAAAATAGTTTTAAATCTTTTAATGTAAATACAAATGAAGTAACTGTAATTGATGATATCAATCCAAATTGGTCAAAAACTCTAACAGATATTCTAGAATGGGCAATTTTACGAGAGAAAGTTAAACTTGATTTGAAAAGTAATAATAAATCAATCGATACACGATTTGCTCAAATAATTGAAGACTTTAAGGTCTTTATAAATGAAGAAAAAACTAAGATTATAAAATTTAGTTTTAAAGAAACACATCCTAAATATGTTTGGATTAATGACGCCGAAGAAAAAATTGGTAGAAGGGGATTCTGTCATTACGAATTAATAACAAGGGATAAATATCCGAACAAAATATTTGTTGAAATTCATTTTGATCAGAAATACAAAAAGAAGTTTGAAAACCTAATTACTCCTTATATAAACAATCAAGTTCGTTGGAATAAAGAACATGAAAGTAAACATAAAGAATTAAGTTTAGCTTTTAATGAGAGTTATGATTTTGACGAAGAAGAATTATTTTCAAAATTAGCTGATGCTCTTAATTACTTAGAATCAAATTTTGGAGCCATAATCCGGTCAGAGTTTAAAAATATATTTCTAGATTCAAATTCATTAGACAACAATATGAAAATACAGCCTTTAAATCAAATTCTTTATGGTCCTCCTGGAACTGGAAAGACTTATAACACTATTAATAAAGCAATAGCTATTGCAAATCCTGATTTTGATCTAAAACAAAATCGTGATTTAATTAAAGTGGAATACAAACGTTTGGTTGAGACTGGTCAAATTGTATTTACTACGTTTCATCAAAGTATGAGTTATGAAGATTTTATTGAAGGTATAAAACCCGAGACAAAAAACGAAAAAGTAACTTATGAAATAAAGGAAGGGGTTTTTAAAAAGCTTTGTAAAGAAGCCTCTGCAAAAAAAACATCTAAAAATTTTGACGATGCCTATTCAAAGTTTATAGAAGAAGTTTTGACCAAAGGTTCTATATTTTTAGAAACTCCAACCCACAAAAAAAAATTTAAGGTAATTATTAATAGTAACGAAACCGCTGTAGCAATACCCGAAACAGAAAAGGGAACAAATATGGGGGTTACCAAAGAAATGTCAAGGGATTATGTTGTTAATGGTACTATTAGAGATTGGAAGCCATATACAACATCAATAGGAGAATACATTAAAAAGCGATACCCTGTCGAAATAGAAGATATTGATAATTCAAATAAAAAATTTGTTTTAATCATTGACGAAATTAATCGTGGAAATGTATCGCAAATATTTGGAGAGCTTATCACTTTAATTGAAGATGACAAACGGTTAGGCAAAGATGAAGCTTTAGAAGTTACATTACCATACAGCAAAGATAAATTTGGAGTACCTGCAAATCTTTTTATCATTGGTACCATGAATACTGCCGATAGAAGCGTAGAGTCATTAGATTCAGCTTTGAGAAGACGATTTAGTTTTGTAGAAATGGAACCTAAACCAAATCTTATTAAAACAGAAAGCAAGTCCGGTAAAGTGAATGGAATTGTTGACGGAATTGATTTAGAGACTCTTTTAAAAACAATCAATACTAGAATTGAAAAACTAATCGATAAAGATCATAGAATAGGTCATTCCTATTTTTTGAAAGTGAATGACTCCGTTTCTTTACACCATTCATTCACGAATGAAATTATTCCTTTATTGGAAGAGTATTTCTTCGGTGATTTTGGTAAAATAGGCTTGGTATTAGGTTCTAGTTTTGTAGAAAAAGTAAATCATAGTTTTAGCTTTGCTAAATTTGACGAATATGATACTGATATTCAAGAAGATTTGAAGCAAAAATCAGTATTCAAAATTAGAAATGAAGAGGATTGGAAATTTTCTGAAATATAGATCATGAGTAGACTAATCCGTGTTTTTGAACATGATAAATTAACTTCCAAATCCCTTTGTGTAAAAGGTGAGGAATTGGGAGATAAAATCATTGACAAATTATGGCAATATAACGATGCAAACAAAAATATTTATTTTGAGGGAATTAGACATGGCGTAAAGTTCAAAAATTATGTTGGGGTTATCCAAATTGGAAGTACTACAATTGAGATATTACCTAAAGCCGATAAAGCCAATACATCTAATGAAAATGAAAAAGATATTTGGCATAAAGTGTTGCTAAATATGCTTGCCCATTGCAAGAAAATAAAAATAAATGCGGTATCTGAAGCAGCATTAAGAAAAAGGTATAATTCACTATTAGACTTGTATTTTGAGTTGTTTCTTAGTGAAGTGGGGCAATTACTGCAACAAGGAATAATTAAAAAATACAGTAAAGATAGTGGTAATGTCAAGGCATTAAAAGGAAGGATAGATTTTGCTAAAAACATTCAACATAACTTAGTTCATCAAGAACGCTTTTATACCACTCATCAGGTTTATGATTATGATCATTTGATTAATCAAATTCTGTTCAAAGCTCTGCAAGTTTTAAAAACAATTACAAATAGTACATATTTAATTGATGGTGTTAACAGATTGCTGCTAAGCTTTCCTGAAGTAAAAGAAATACAAATCAACAAATCCCACTTTGACAAGCTAACTTCCAACAGAAAAACGGCTCCTTACAGTGAAGCGATAAAAATAGCTAAAATGATTCTACTCAATTATTCCCCTGATATTAAAGGAGGTGATGAGAATATGTTGGCTTTGTTATTTGATATGAATAAGCTCTGGGAAGAATATATTTATAGAATGCTTTTAAAAGTGGATGATCCAACTATAAAAGTAAATTTTCAAAATCGGGATAAATTCTGGAATGACAAATTGATTAAGCCGGACATCGTGTTATCAAAAACATATTTAGATAATGGAGAAAGTAAAGAGAAACATTTTATAATTGATACTAAATGGAAAATCAAGGAATTTGTAGAGCCTGATGATGATGACCTCAAACAAATGTATGTTTACAACATGTATTGGAAATCTGAAAAAAGTATGCTGCTCTATCCTAGCTCAAAAGAAATAACAACTTCTTTTGGTAAATTCCACAAAGGACGTGATAATGCAAATCTTTGCAAATTAGGGTTTGTTAATGTTTTGGATAATATGGGCAAACTTGATTTAAATATTGGAACAGGTATCTTAGAAAAAGTAATTCATTAAAAATACAAATGCGAACAATTCAGCCTACCCCAAATGTAATTAAGCTTTGATTATTAAAATATGAATAATGTATTTATAACCTTTACATTTATATCAGTAAAAAGTAACGATGAAAAAAGAAATAATTAAAAGATTGTGGGTACTAATCAAAGAATTAAATAGCAAAGACAGAAAAAAATGTTGTTTAGAAGTCAAGATTTATAAAAAGGGTATAACTGGTTTAATAAATTGTGATAATGAAATTAATAATAGTTATTTTTCAATTGGTGAATTAGGAAGTGAAAAAAATATAATTGGAAACGCAATATTCAAACAAGGAACGTCTAAAGCAGACTTAATAAGTATTGTAAGTAATTGGGATTTACCCTAAAACTATTCTCTCAAATGGGAATACAAATCATAACTCAATTCAAATTAAAGATCCACTTGCAGTCAATAACTTCTATAAATATTTGAAACTTGCAAATTGAGTATTATTTATAAGAATATTACTTCAGAATCATTAAAAGAGCGTAAGTTAATGTTTGATAATTTTGAGGAACTTAAATCAAAATTAAAAGAAGAGCTAGAAGAGGTATTATTTGAGTAAATTTTCTTAATTTCATTTTACTAATGATTACTCAAAATGGAAAAAGTAACTCTCACTCGCAAAGAACTACATGATTTAGTTTGGAAAGAAACGATGACCTCTCTTTCGAAAAAATACGCTTTATCAGATAATGGCTTTAGAAAACTTTGCATAAGGATGAATATTCCTATTCCAAGAAATGGATATTGGCAAAAAATTAATTTTAATAAATCCGTAATAATCGATAAACTTCCGACTGAATTTAAAGGAGAGGATAAAATACAACTTGAAATACGAAAAGAAGTATCTGAAGTTAATCAGGACCAATCTCCGGTAACAATTTTGACAAAACAAATTCTTGAAGATAAAAATGCTCCTTTAATTGTAAGTCAAACATTAGACAAACCAGACAAGTTAATTGTTGCTACAAAAAATTATTTTATTAACAAGAAAAAGAAGAACTGGGATTATAAGAGAGGAGATAATATTCTATCCATTAGTGTTGAACCAGAAAATGAGGAAAGAGCACTTTGTTTTATGGATGCATTAATCAAATTAATTCAGTATCGAGGGTATTCTGTTAAAGTAATGAACGATGTTACATTGACAATTATCAATGTTACTGAAATACCAATACAACTTAGAGAGACGACAAAAAGAGTTTTTGATAGAAATTGGCTATAGTGACCAGTATAAGTATGTCCCTAACGGTGTTTTTGTTTTAAAAACTGGAAACTGGTCAAGAGAAAAAGAATGGAGGGACGGCAAATTAAAGATAGAAGAGCAACTAGCTAAAATCCTTACAAAATTAGAAATTGATGCACAGGAGATAAAAATAAGAGAAGAGGAATCTCGAATTCGGAGATTAAAATATGATGAAGAATTAAGAATAAAACAGGAACTAGAACAAAGAAAGCAACTTGAACTAGCTAATTTTAAATTCTTACTGGCTAATGCAGAAAGATTAGACAAAGTGACTAAATTAAGAAATTATATAAAAACTGTTGAAGATAATGCTGCCGCAAATAATTCTAATGATCCAGAACTTAGAAATTGGATAAATTGGGCAAAAGATAAAATTGACTGGTATGATCCTTTAGTAAGAAAAGAAGATAAATTATTAAATAATAAAGATATTGAGGAGCTAGAGGAGAAAAAGGCGAACACTAATTATTATAGATATTAAATGATTGTTTTTTTTCATAGAAAGTATAATAATCAAAAATTATTGCGATTTAAAAAAATAGTGTTTATATGTTAATCCAATATTGCTCTGACCTCCATTTAGAATTTTTTGGCAACCGTAAATGGGTTTTGGAAAACCCTATTATCCCCAAAGGAGATATTCTAATTTTGGCAGGGGATATAGTGCTTTTTAAAGAACTTCACCAACATCAAAAATTCTTTGATTATGTATCAAATCATTTTGAGCAAACGTTTTGGATTCCCGGCAACCACGAATACTACAATTTGGATATTTCCAAAAGAAGTGGTTCTTTTGAAGAAAAAATAAGAGGCAATGTAACTTTACTAAATAATAGAGTGAAAACCATTAATGGAATAAGATTAGTATTTTCAACATTATGGTCACACATTTCGGCAGAAAAACAATTTATTATTGAACAAAGCCTTTCAGATTTCAGAGTAATTTGGAAAAATGAAAAAAGATTAACGGTTCAAAATTATAACCAGCTCCATCTGGAAAGCAGGTTGTTTTTAGAAGACACTTTCCAAACCCAAACAGACACTCCCACGGTCGTAATAACCCATCATCCGCCAACTTTTATCAACTATCCAGAGAAGTATGCTAATAGCAATATTAATGAAGCTTTTGGTTCGGAAATGTCATTAGTTATAGAAAATAATGCAATTGACTATTGGATATATGGCCATCATCATTGCAACATATCAGATTTCACTATTGGTAAAACAAAATTGATTACTAACCAATTGGGCTACGTAAAATACAATGAGAATGAAAATTTTAGCAATGATGCCGTATTTTCTATCTAATAAATTAAGTTTTTCAAATTTCCGCTTTAATTTTACTATCAAAAATGGAAAACCCTTTTGAAATCATTTTAGAGAAATTAAGCAGCATTGAAAAAGCCATTGAAAAGCTCAATGTATCCTCTCTTAATGATTCTGATACGTTGTTATCAGCTGATGAAACTTGTGAACTCCTCAAAATTAAAAGAACTTCACTTTGGAAGCACACTAGAACTGGAAAACTTACCAGCTATGGCTTTGGAAACCGAGTATACTATAAAAAAACAGAAGTCCTTAAAAGCATAATTAAAATAAATTGACTAATAAGATAATAAAGTTACAAGTAAACTTCAATATTTAAGATTAGAAGTAGAACGAATTTTGCATAATTTCACCATAAAAATGGAAAATCCTTTTGAAATTATCTTAGAGAAATTAGACAACATTGAGAAAGCCATTGAAATACTCAATACATCATCAAATATTGATGATGACTTTATGAACATAGAACAATTATCTAGTTTTATTGGTTTATCTAAACCAACTATTTATAGATTAACCCACAAACAAAAAATCCCATACTTCAAAGCTAGTAAACGATTATATTTTAAAAAATCACATATTAAGAAATGGATATATGCATCAAAAGTGATAACAAAAGTAGAACTAAATCAACTGTCAGACGAATATATTTATAGAAATCCATTGTACTAAATTTTACAGCTGTATTTAAAACAATAGAAAAAATGAAAGCCGAAACCGTATTTAATATTGCCATTCATCTTTCGGATTATGAACTTCAAAGATTGAATGATTTAATCGTAGATAAATTAAAATTGAAAACTGAAAAAGTATTGAAGAAACTCTTTAAAACAAAAGAACAAGAAGAAATGATGATTCATTTAATTAAACTTTGTTTTTCAAAAGTAAAAAATAAAAAATAATATTCTCGGCAAAATTTCGGCAAAATCACAAACAAAAAACCCATAAAACGTTAATTATAAACGATTTATGGGTTTTTAAAGTGCGGATAATAGGACTCGAACCTACACGCCTTGCGGCACCAGATCCTAAGTCTGGCATGTCTACCAATTTCACCATATCCGCGCAATTGTGGGTGCAAAGATAAACATAACTTCCAATTTTCAAAGTAAATTTGACAAAAAATATTCATACTCTTTTTTGTACTTTTGAAATATAAACAAAATTCAAATAATGGAAAATATTAAAGCATACGTTCAAGAACACAAAGATCGCTTTATCAACGAGTTAGTCGAATTATTAAAAATTCCATCCGTAAGTGCCGACACAGCTTATTCGCATGATGTTTTTGAAACAGCAGATGCCGTAAAAGCAAGTTTAGAAAAAGCAGGCTGTGATTTTGTTGAAATTTGTGAAACTCCGGGTTATCCAATCGTTTATGGGGAGAAAATCATAGACAAATCATTACCAACCGTTTTAGTATACGGACATTATGATGTTCAACCACCAGACCCAATGGAATTGTGGACTTCTCCTCCCTTTGAGCCTGTAATCAAGAAAACAGAAATTCATCCCGAAGGCGCTATTTTTGCCCGTGGATCTTGTGATGACAAAGGCCAAATGTACATGCACGTAAAAGCATTGGAATATATGGTTCAGTCAAACACTTTGCCTTGTAATGTAAAATTCATGATTGAAGGCGAAGAGGAAATTGGCTCCAAAAGTTTGAGTTGGTTTGTAGAACGCAATCAGGAAAAACTAAAAAACGATGTGATTTTAATTTCAGATACCGGAATGATTTCAAATCAGCAACCCTCAATCACAACCGGATTACGTGGGTTAAGTTATGTAGAAGTGGAAGTTACGGGACCAAACCGTGATTTGCATTCTGGACTTTATGGTGGTGCTGTTGCCAATCCAATCAATGCTTTGGCTAAAATGATTGCGTCACTTCATGATGAAAACAACCACATTACCATTCCTGGTTTCTATGATAATGTAGCAGAATTATCACTTGAAGAAAGAGCTGAAATGGCCAAAGCACCTTTCAATTTAGACAATTACAAAAAAGCATTGGACCTCAATGACGTTTATGGCGAAAGCGGTTATGTAACTAACGAAAGAAATTCCATTCGCCCTACGCTAGATGTCAACGGAATTTGGGGTGGTTACACAGGAGAAGGTGCTAAAACGGTGATTGCCAGCAAAGCTTTCGCTAAAATCTCGATGCGTTTGGTTCCAAATCAAGACTGGGAACAAATCACCGAACTTTTCACGAAACACTTCACAAGCCTTGCTCCTGCTGGCGTTACCGTAAAAGTAAAACCACATCATGGCGGACAAGGTTATGTAACCCCGATAGACAGCATTGGCTATAAAGCCGCAAATATGGCATACACCGAAACCTTTGGCGTTCCAGCAATTCCGGTGCGTTCCGGAGGAAGTATTCCTATCGTAGCGTTATTCGAAAAAGAACTGAAAAGCAAGACTATTCTAATGGGATTTGGTCTGGACAGCGATGCCATTCACTCGCCAAACGAACATTTCGGAATCTTCAATTACCTAAAAGGAATTGAAACCATTCCGTTATTTTACAAATATTTCGTGGAGTTGTCAAAATAAATTCCTTTCATTAAATACTAAATCCGCTCTACACAGGGCGGATTTTTTTTGGGGCGTTCCCACGCTTCCACTATCGTTCCAGCGTGGTCAGGCTGTACGTTCTCAATCTTTTTATTTTTTAAAACAAAAATAAAAAGGATTTCCACTTCCATCCTTAACGCAAACCGCTGACAACCAGAATATTTTTATTTAAAATTTGTTTATTTCATTTTATATTCTACATTTGTAGAGCAAACTCTATTTTCGTAGAACAAAATCATTTTATGCGACAAACTGTAATTGTAATAGGCTTGGTATTTTTATTATTTGGTTGCAAAACCAATCAAATGAAAAATAAACTTAGAGAAGGACTTTGGATTGAACAATACACACAAGACAGTTCCCATTATAAATCGGTTGGGAAATATCGAAAAGGTGATCCCATAAAAAAATGGAGTTATCACTTAAATGGTAAAATCATTAAAAGAGAAAAATACAAAGACAACATCTGCAACACTACTTTTTATCATAAAAATGGAAAAATACAGTCCAAAGGAAAAACAAAAATGGAAACGAGCGATAAGTACGCGCATTGGTTTTATTTTGGTGACTGGAACTTCTTTAATGAAGATGGAAAACTAATAACGATAAAGAAATACAATAACGGGGAATCGCTTTCCGAAATAGAAATTAAATAAACATGCAACAACTAACAAACGCCGAAGAACAAGTAATGGAACACCTTTGGAAACTCGAGAAAGCCTTCATGAAAGACTTGCTTGAAGCCTATCCAAAACCAAAACCCGCTACCACAACCATCGCTACTTTATTAAAAAGAATGATTGACAAGCAATTTGTAGCTTACAATGAATTTGGGAACTCACGGGAATATTATCCTTTGGTCAAGAAAACCGATTATTTCTCGAAACATGTCAACGGATTGATTAGTAATTTCTTCAACAATTCGGCATCACAATTTGCTTCTTTCTTTACCACCGAAACCAATTTGTCCCAAACGGAACTGGAAGAACTTAAGAAAATAATAGACAGTGAAATTCAAAAAAAGAAAAAATGAGCGACTTTCTAATCAAATCGACAATTACTTTATGCGTATTACTGGCAGTGTATTATCTATTTTTGGAAAAAGAAAAAATACACGTTTTCAATAGGTTTTACTTGTTGTTCAGTCTTGTTTTTTCGATGATACTTCCATTTATAACTATTGAAGTTATTCAGGAAATAACACAACCTACAGTCAATCCGGGAAATATCCAGATACTGCAAGGAAACGCTGTAATACTGGAGGAAACTAACTATCTGGCAATAGGATTATGGAGTTTGTATGGTTTAGTAACACTTATTTTGGCGATACGTTTTATCAGCAATATCAATAAGATTTCGTCTAAAATGAAGTCGAATACACCTATTGACTATAAGAATGCCAAATTGATTTTGGTTCCCGAAAAAACGTTGCCACACACTTTCCTGAATACGATTTTCATCAACGAAGCGGAATACAACAACCGTCAAATTGAAGCTGAATTGTACACGCATGAACTCACTCATGTAACCCAAAAACACACTTTGGATATTTTATTCATCGAACTATTGAAAACCGTTTTTTGGTTCAACCCCATTTTTATTTTTTACAAAAAAGCCATACAACTCAATCACGAATTTCTTGCCGATGAGAAAGTAGTGAACTCCTATAACAACGTTCCGTTCTACCAATCTTTATTGCTATCGAAAGCGAACGAGAACCAAACTTTTTACTTGGCCAGTAATTTGAATTATTTAATAACTAAAAAACGATTACTCATGATGACAAAAACCACATCAAAAACAGAAGCTTTATTAAAAAAAGCAATGCTAATTCCTGTAGTAACTGCCTTATTGTTTTTATTGTGTACGAAAGTCGTTGCACAAGAAACCAATGTAAAAAAAGAAACTACTCCTAAAAAATCTGAAAATTTAATTAAAACGTATTACGACAAAACTACTTTTAAAATCAAAGATGAAAAAGGAAAGGTTGCCAGCGAAAAAAAATACAATGAACTAACTCCTGTAGAAAAGAGAGCTATACCTTCTATCCTATCCAAGCAAAAAGAATTGCCTACAAACGAGGAACTTCTAGGGATTTTAAGTAAAGGAGCTCCTGAAGTAATTGAAATTGATGCGTACGATACAGAAAATCAGTTTGTCCAAAAAGGGGAAAATGAAGTCTACAATACTGCTGGAATAACCGAAAAACCAGATTTCCCGGGGGGAATGATGAAATTCTATCAATTTGTCGGCAATAATTTTAAAACTCCAGAACAACCTAACTTAAAAGGAAAAGTATACATCACCTTTATTATAGAAAAAGACGGAAGTTTAAGCGACATAAAAAACATACGAGATATTGGTTTTGGAACCGGTGAAGAAGCCATTCGTGTTTTGAAAATGTGCCCGAAATGGATTCCCGGAAAAATGAACGGAGTTTCTGTTAGAGTAATGTATAGCTTACCAATAACTATTCAATCTGGAAAGGCGTAATTGTAAAAAAACAAATCCGCTTCAAAAGGAGCGGATTTATCAAACTAAAAATCTAAAAAAAACTACTAACTAAACTCTTTATCAGGATTATACCCTAAATACGACATGGATTGTTCTTTGAAAACAACACCATATTCTTCTAATTCTTTCAAAATAGGCACATAGACTTCTTTACGAATAGGCAATTGAACTCCCGGAGTCGTAATTTTACCATTCAATATTAATAAAGTCGCCATGGCAACAGGTAAACCCACTGTTTTTGCCATAGCTGTATACGTTTGATCGTCGCCAATACAAACCATTTTTGAATCTATTTGTTCTTTCTTGCCATGTATTTCGTATCCAAATTTATGATACATGACAATCATATCTTTATCTTTAGGTTGAAGTGTCCAACTGTCACTGAGTATTTTCTCTAAAATTTGAGCCGGAGTAACGTTCTTCAATCCTACTTTTTTATCCCGATTGAACAAATCTAATTCTAACAATTTATCCCACATGATGTCATCTTGGTCAATTTTTAGAATCAAACGCGTTTTAATTTCTACAGAATCCGTGGGATGATATGGTAAAAAAGAATTTACAAATTCTCTGTAGCTCATGTTTTCAGAATCTTCCATGATGTAACTATCATCTGTCATTCCTAACTGAACAAACATATTCCAAGCTTTAGAAAAACCAACTCTCCGAATCGTCCCCCTATATAAAGTAAGTACATTATCTAAACCATACACGCTTCGATATTTCAAGGAATCCCGATTCGAATACGCTTCAAATCGACCATAACCCTCAACATCCAAAAACTCGGTTCTACGGAATAAATTACAATACGGAATGTATTTATAAGTACCCTCCTGAATAAACTTGGCAGCGCCACCTTGACCGGCAAGAACAACATTTCGTGGTGCCCAGGTAAATTTATAATTCCAAAGATTCGTATCGGATTCCGGAGCTACAAGTCCGCCACAAAAGGATTCAAAAAGAAGCATTTCTCCGCCTTTTTCCTTAATATCATCAATCACTTTCATCGCACTCATGTGGTCAATTCCAGGATCCAATCCAATTTCATTCATGAAAATCAGATTATTCTCTTTGGCCATAGCATCTAATTCCTGCATGGCATCACTCACGTAGGAAGCGGTAACCAAATGCTTTTTGTAAACAATACAATCCTTAGCTACCGCAATATGCAAATGAGCCGGCAACATTGAAATAACAATATTGGCTTTCTGAATCGCTTCTTTTCTTTGATTTTTATCAAAAATATCTAAGGCAATCGCCGTTGCATTGGGATGATTATTTGTCTTTTTTTTAGCTAATGCCAATGACAAATCACCAATTATAAGATGCAAGTTCTCTTTTTCTGATTTACTTAAAAGATAATGTATCAAAGATGAAGCTGATCTTCCTGCCCCGATGATTAAAATTGTTTTCATTTTTTATAATTATAACACAAACATACAAAATTGTTGTATTTATAACAAATAGTGTTGCGAAAAAAATTATGTGAGTTGTAAAACCTGATTTATTATCAATCTACAACTAAAAAAGTATCTTATAAAACGTTTTTAATTTAAAGAGATATCAGATACTTTTGCAATAAAAACAACACTAACATGGACAAAAGGATACTTTCAACAGGAGCTATTTTAGGAATGATTGCTATAATTCTTGGTGCTTTTGGCGCACATGCCCTAAAAAAAGTACTGTCTATTGAACAATTATCTACATTTGAAACCGCAGTACGCTATCAAATGTACCATGCGCTATTTTTATTGTTTTTTGGACTAATGAAAGATATCCCTCAAAAAACAAAAAAAGTAATCTATTTTTTAGTTCTTTTTGGAGTAATTTTATTCTCTGGGTCTATTTATCTATTAGCGACAAACGACCTTACTTCTTTTGATTTTAAAATTATAGGATTCGTTACTCCTATTGGCGGACTCCTATTAATACTGGGCTGGGGCGTTTTATTGATGAATATTATGAATAAAAAATCACAAAATTAGAAGAATCAAAGGCTATCTAAAATATAATTTCTACTTTTGCAGTCTATAAAAAAGAAACTACACAACAATAAATTTATGGACAATAACACGCTTTTCTCGCAATCGATTTCGTTAAAAGAATTAGGAATTGAAAATGCAAAAATTCATTACCAGTTATCCCCTGAAGAATTACACGACATAACAATAAAATTAGGTCAAGGAATTGAAAGCTCAACCGGTGCATTAGCAGTAAATACAGGCGAATATACTGGCCGTTCTCCTCAAGACCGATATATAGTAAAAGACAGCATCAGTGAAAATCAAGTTTGGTGGGGAAAAGTAAATATCCCTTTTGAATCAGATGCTTTTGAAGCACTTTATAATAAAGTAACCTCCTATTTGTCCAACAAAGAGGTTTATGTAAGAGATTCATACGTATGTTCTGATCCAAATTACAGATTAAATATTCGCGTAATCACAGAAACTCCTTGGGCAAATTTATTTTGTTACAATATGTTTTTGAGACCAGAAATGGACGAATTAGCAAACTTCGACCCAGAATGGACTTTACTTTGCGTGCCTAGCTTTATGGCAGATCCTGCTATAGACGGAACGCGTCAAAGCAATTTTGCAATTCTTGACTTTACTCGAAAAGTAGTTTTGATAGGCGGAACCGGTTACACAGGTGAAATGAAAAAAGGGATTTTCTCTGCATTGAATTTCATTTTACCAGTTTTCAAAAACACGTTACCAATGCACTGTAGTGCCAATGTTGGAAAAGACGGAGATACTGCTATTTTCTTTGGATTATCAGGAACTGGAAAAACAACTTTATCTGCGGATCCAAACAGAAAATTAATTGGTGATGATGAGCATGGCTGGACTAATGAAAATACAGTTTTCAACTTTGAAGGCGGTTGTTATGCAAAAGTCATCAACCTTTCTGAAGAAAACGAACCAGATATTTTTAGAGCTATAAAAAAAGGAGCAATCCTAGAAAATGTAGTCCTAAATAAAGACACTAATGAAGTTGATTTTGAAGATATTTCAATCACACAAAACACCAGAGTAAGCTATCCTATTTACCACATTGATAACATTCAGCCAGGTTCTATTGGGAAAAATCCAAAGAATATATTTTTCTTAACTGCCGATTCATTTGGAATATTGCCTCCAATCTCTAAACTTACTCCGGGGCAGGCTGCATACCACTTTATTTCTGGTTACACGGCAAAAGTTGCTGGTACAGAAGCTGGAATTACAGAACCTCAGCCTAATTTTTCGGCTTGTTTTGGCGCACCATTTATGCCTTTGCACCCAACAAAATATGCTGAAATGTTGAGTAAAAAAATGAAAGATGCCAATGTAAAAGTTTGGCTAATCAATACGGGTTGGACAGGCGGTCCTTACGGTATAGGAAGTCGAATGAAATTAAAATACACACGTGCTATGATTACCGCTGCATTAAATGGAGAATTAGACGATGTGTCTTACGAAAATCACAAAGTATTTGGAATTGCAAAACCGCAAACCTGTCCAAATGTTCCTAGTGAAATATTAAATCCAAGAAATACCTGGGAAGACCCTGAACTATACGATAAAAAAGCGGCTGAATTAGCTCAAAAATTTAAAGCTAACTTCGCCAAATTCGAAGAATTTGCCAACGCCGAAATTATGGCAGGAGCACCATTAGCTTAAGTTAATATTAATTCAAAACCAATAGAGCCGTTCGTAAAGAGCGGCTCTATTTTTATATATAAAAATCGGTAATTAAAAACATATCAACTATTTATACCAATATTGATTTTTTGGCGTTAAATTTGTAATCATCAATCAATCAAAAAAATCAATCATGTTAAAACAATTTTTTATCCTTTGTTCTGGAGCCGACAAAGACCTTCTTGAAGGCTGTTCCGAAGGCGAACAAACCAAATACGTCGGTATTGGCGCCACTGTTTTCTTCACCGCCGTCATGGCTTTTCTTGCCAGTTCTTACGCACTATTTACCGTTTTTGACAGTATATATCCCGCAATCGCTTTTGGTATCGTTTGGAGTTTACTTATTTTTAATTTGGACCGTTTTATTGTTTCCACTATTCGAAAAAGAGACCAATTTGGAAGTGAATTTCTGCAGGCAACTCCCCGAATTATTTTAGCGGTAATCATTGCAATAGTGATCTCAAAACCATTGGAAATTAAAATTTTCGAAAAGGAAATCAATACCGTTTTATTGAAAGAGAAAAATGCCATGGCTTTGAATAACAAAAAGGAAGTGGCGAATTATTTCAAGTCCGATTTAGACAAGAACAAAGCTGAAATAGCAGGTTTGAAATCGGAAATTACTAAGAAAGAAAAAGAAGTTAATACACTTTATGAAACGTATATCACAGAGGCCGAAGGAACTGCAGGAACCAAAAAATTAGGTAAAGGGCCGGTTTTTAAAGAAAAAATTGCCAAACATGATTTGGCCAAAAAAGAATTGGACACCTTACAAAAAACCAACTTGGCTAAAATTGCTGAAATGGAGAAAAACACTAAAACGCTGCAAACCGATTTAGACAAGAAAGTTACCGAAACACAGCTTATTATTGATGGATTTGACGGTTTAATGGCACGAATCAATGCCTTGGATAAATTACCTTGGCTGCCTTCGTTTTTTATTATGCTCTTGTTTTTAGCCATTGAAACTTCTCCTATTATTGCCAAATTACTTTCTCCAAAAGGTGAATACGATTATAAATTAGAAGATTTAGAAACGGCTTTAAAAGCTACAATTGAACAAGACAAATACCAACGCACGTTGCTAGTAAAAACAAGTGCAACGATGCACGATAAAGTCTACGGAGACATTGCTGATGATAAGAAATTATATGATTTGCAACGAAAAAATGCTACTGATTTATTAGAATTACAATCCAATAATTTTGTAGAAAAACAGAAAAGAACTTTATAATAAAAACAAAACCCGACTACTATCAGTGTCGGGTTTTTTATTATTTATTCCTTAGCGCTCTTTACGAAACTACATATGACTCAAAATTTCTTTTTTGAAAGCATCATATTCGCCTTGTAAAATCAATCCGTTGTCCAATAATTTTTTATAATTCTGTAGTTTTTCAAAAAGTTCGTCTTGAGATAAATCACTTAAAGATTTGTCTTTTGGGCTTGTTGAAATGGCTTCGAATTCCTGATTTTCAGCAGTGAAATTTGGTTGTAAAATTGGCATTATTTCAGCAAAACTAGTCACTTCTTCCGTTTCCATTTCCTCAATAATTTCAACCTCTTCCATTGGAGCAGCCGGAACTTCATCCATCATGGTTGCGTTTAATACAGACCCAACTTTCAGTATATCCAATTGTTCTTTGGCATACGTAAAAATCTTTCTAGCCTGAATTTTAGGAATATAATCAATAGAAACTTCCATATTAGTTCTGGTTGTAAAAGAAAACTCTGAACCCAGAATATTTTCTTTCACAAAAGTTCCTTCAATCTCGTCCCAAGTATAATCAATAAAATTCATTGAAAGTCCCAGATTTTTTGGTTGACAAATGATAATTCTCTTATTCGTCATCACAATACTATCCGGTAAAACGGTAATCGCTGGTTTTTTTTGAACAGCAATATATCCGATTTCTTCATTTTTCATCAATAAATCACTCAATTTTGAAGCGATTTTTTCAATAGCTTTTGGGTCTTGTTCTTCGTTTAAAAACTTCTTAAATTGTTCTTTCATATGATATGCTGAATTTATTTCAGTATGTGTTTGTAATTTTTATTCTGAATTCTTTCGCAAAAGTAATGCCTAATTTTCTAATTCTTGAATTTCACTCTGCAATTTCTTTGTTAAACTTTTGAAAACCAATTCATAGGAATGATCAATCAACTCCTTGACAAGCACATCTGGAACTGATGCATTTATCGCAATTGTATTCCAATGGGTTTTACTCATATGAAAACCCGGCTGAATGTCATCGTATTCAGCGCGTAATTCCTGGGCGTGCTCCGGATCACATTTCAAATTGACTGACGGTTGTCCTTTTTCCCATTGACTTAAAGACGACAATGCAAACATTTTTCCACCCACTTTAAATACCAATGTATCTTCGTCAAAAGGAAAATGTTCCGTCACTCCTTTTTTAGACAAGCAATATTCGTAATATGTTTCTAAGTTCATTTATGAAATTATTTTTTCATCATTTAAAATAGCATACAAAACTGGCTTGCTAGGACTCGCATCATTCTCAAAAGATGCGATTTGTAAATTCAGCAAATAATTGCCGTCTTTCACTTTGTCAGAAACAAAAATCATTTCCGTAATCGTACAATCCAATCGTGCATCAGTATTCAGATTGTTAACATCTTTTACATTCCAAAATGCTTTGTGTGCCAATAATTTTCCATCATCTTTTTCTTTATCGACACTTGGCAAATCAATCAATAAATGCTGAATTCCGCTTTCGCGAATGAAACGTGCAGCATCTTCCTCCAGAAAAGGCGGGTTCGTATTGGAATATTTTAAAGATTTTTTTATTTTAAAATTCGGAAGCGTTCTAATAATTATGGCTTCTCTTGGAATACCTAACTTCAATGTCAAATCGAGCGCAGTCGAGATGCTATCCAAAGTAATCACCAAATCTTCTCCTTGTATTTCCGGCACAACCGAAATCAATTCTGCCAAAAAGAAAAACTGTTTCAACGACTGATTAATACTGTAAAATTCTCGTGTAATGTGCCCCAGACATTCGGTGTGCGTTCCATGTCCGTGTGGATTGAAGAAAATATTATTAAAATTAGTAGACGATTTTCCCTCAGAAACTTTCCCTATCCAATCTCCAAAAACAACCGGTTCAATTACTGGCTTGTCAATGTACCAAGCAATTGGATTCTCGTCTGTATTTGTCAACGGAATCGAAATATCAATGGGTTTTGATAGGTTGACTTCGAAATTGTTGATTTTTGCTTTCATAGTTTTTTTACCGCAAAGGTCGCAAAGGTTTACGCAAGGCTCGCAAAGTCAAATTTAAAGATTAATTTCCACGCCTTTTGACAAATAGACGACGAAATTGTTGATTTTTACTTTCATATTTTTTTTACTGCAAATGACGCAAAGATTTGCGTAAGGCTCACAAAATCATGATTAAAGATTATTTACAATTCGTTTTATTCCATCTTTTATCAAAACAACATTAAAATTTATAAGTAAACCTAGCTTACAATCAGTCAATTTCAGATACGTTAATAATTGAGCAAAATGAATATCATTTAAAGCATCCACCGATTTTATTTCTAAAATCAATTTATCCTCAACAATAATGTCAATTCGGTAACCAATCTCTAATTTTACTTCTTCATATACCAAAGGCAAGGATTTTTGTTTTACAACATTCAAACCCAATTTCTTTAGTTCATAATATAGACATTCTTCATAGGCGCTCTCTAATAATCCCGGTCCAAGTCCCTTATGGACTCTCAAAGCACAATCAAATACAATTCTTGATAATTCATTTTCAGTCATACTAATAAATCTTTGTGAACTTTGCGTAAACCTTTGCGAACCTTGCGGTTAAATAATTATTCCAAATTTAAATAAAATAAATCTGATGCAATTCCATCTGTCAAAAACTTTCCTTTCGGTGTTGGTTTCAAGATATTGTTTTCGATAAAAACTAAATCATCATTAAGAAACTTCTGTACTTGTTTATTTAGATAGTCCAAATATTCATCCCCAAATTCCGTTTTTATTCTATCCAAAGAAACGCCCCAAATCGTTCGCAAACCTGTCATAACATATTCGTTACATCGGTCAGCTGTCGAAAGAATTTCTATTTCATTGGGCAATTTGTCTTCTTGAATAGATTTTAAATAAAGAGAATTATTCGACACATTCCAACTTCTCGAAACGCCATCATAACTATGTGCCGAAGGACCAATTCCAATGTATTTTTTCCCCAACCAATACGCTGAATTGTTCTTGGAAAAATAATTAGCCTTTCCAAAATTTGACAATTCATAATGAATAAAATCATTGGCTTCAAGCGTTTCGACCAAAATAGCAAAATGTTCTTGGGCAACTTCGTCTTTAGGCGCGGCAATTTTTCCGGTTTGTATCAGTTTATTCAAAGCGGTTTTTGGCTCTACCGTCAAAGCATAACTCGAAATATGCGGAATCCCAAAAGACAGTGCTGTTTCAATGTTTTGTTTCCATTTTTCGTTACTCATTCTCGGAATTCCATAAATCAAATCGAGGGAAATATTGTCAAAATATTTGGTAGCTTCTTCCAAACATTTTTTGGCTTCCGCCGAATTATGAGCGCGGTTCATCAATTGTAAATCTTCTTCAAAAAAAGACTGAATCCCAATGCTTAATCGGTTAATTTTACTTTTAGACAATTCAATTATTCGTTCGCTTGACAAATCATCAGGATTGGCTTCCAGTGTGATTTCGGGATTTTCAATCACAGAATAATTGCTATAAACTGCAGCAATCAAAAAATTAATTTCTTCAGAAGTTAAAACACTTGGCGTTCCTCCACCAAAATAAATGGTTTCGACATCTTCATTTTCAAACTCACTTTTGCGCATTTGAATTTCTTTGGCAATAGCCAAAACCATTTCTTCTTTCTTCTTCATGGAAGTCGAAAAATGGAAGTCGCAGTAATGACACGCCTGTTTGCAAAAAGGGATATGAATATAGATTCCGCTCATGGTTTAATTTTTCCAAAAGCTGCAAGATATAATTCTTGTTCTTTTAATTCTTGTTCTTTTTTATACCAATAAATAAATTGCTTAATATTGAATTCTAATGTTGACTCATCATAATTATCAAATTCAAATTTACTAATATCAACAGTTTCAATCATTTTGTTATCAAATTCTTGAATTTTAGAAAAAAGAAAATCTGAATTGATGATTTCTCCCATATAATCATACTTCTCTTTTGACAAAGCCCCAAACTTCTTGCCATTAAATATTACTGAAAAGTTTCTTATTAAATGTTTTATATTATCGATATTAGTAAGGCTTTTGTCAATATAGTCTTTAAACACTTCAGGCTCATATTTATGCCAAAAATCCAAAAACCATCTATTCAATATTTTTTCAGAATCTTTGTAGAAAGCAATTTCGTCACCTAATCGCTCTTTTGATTTTTTAAGAAAAAGAAGTTCTATATTTTTTTTAAATGATTTTTTTTCATCAAAAGAAATTATAAAATTTAAAAGCTGATCTAAATCGGATAAATTATTAGCTAATTCAATAGTGATTTTTTCATTATTGTTTTCTTTATCATCATTTAATTGTCTGCCTATTAATTTTATTATTCTTGACCTATAATCCTGTTCAAACATATCTTTTTGAGTTTCTGGAATTACATCAATATTTTTGAATAAAAAATCAAATAAAAAATTTCTATTTTCAATTATGTTCATTGATTTTATAACATTCTCAAGGCTATATAAAGACTTTTGATTTTCAATTTTTTTTGAAAATAATTCTTTAATACTTATTAATAAATCAGAAGATTTTTTATTAATTATTTGCTCTTTGAGTTTTAAAAGGTTTGTGTTTTTCACCTTCCTCTCAGTATGATATGAAAAATATTTGTCAAAATGCAAAGTAGAATTAATATTTAGATTCGTATCATAAACAAATTTCATTCCTTGTCCTATATTATTTTGATTTGGAAATAGCAAATCGACAATCCACTTATATTCTTCAAATTCCTTTATTAACTTTTCCCTTGTTCCTTTCAAATACTCACCGCGATTAACAGTTTTACCAGCGTCCATATCAAACTTATCATTAAAATCAATAATTTCATTTTGACCAGTAAAAAAACTTTCTGAATCAGATGAATTATACGATTTTATTTTATCATATAGTTTCACGTTTTTAATTTTAAGCCACTCTATCCAAAATAAATCTCTTAAATTTATTTCATCTCCCAATGAAAATGCACCTATAAAAAAACCGTTTAACACTCTTATGATTTCTCTAGGCGATTTGAAAAATTGTGCTGAAAAACCTTGTTTAATTTCATCAACTTCATTTTTTCTGCTTTCAAAATCATTAAAAACAAGCAGGTTAATCAACTTGCTAAATTTTGTTTCAAAGAAAAATTGTAAATCTTCATTCTCAATCTTTGGTAAATTAATAGGTATATTAATGATTTTTTCCAAAAACAACTTTCCATCTAAAATTTCGTCACCATACCTATGTTTTATTGCCTTTGCTACTTGTTCACTATCTAGATTAACTATAAAAATAAAATTATCAAAGTTAGCGTTTAACTTAATTAATTTTAAAATAGTATAAATCTCTTCTTTATCCAACCTATCTAAATCATCGATAAAAACGACAACTTTAAAATTGACTTTCTTTATTGCTTCATTTACTTTATCTTTTAATGAATCAAGTGTTAATTTATCACCTTCCAAATCCTCTCCTAAAGCTTGAAAAATCTCATTAACATCAAACGAAACTTTGCTATTAAAAATTTTTGGAATTCCAACAGTCGCAGAAATTTTTATAGCTTTTAAGTATTTACTATACTTTGAAATCCATTTACCAACTTCTTGAAGATTTGTATTTTCCTTTACATAAATTTTTTTTGATAGTGAGTCAAAAAAATCGAATAACATCTCATCTTCACTGGAATATCTCCAAGGATTGAAATGAAATTTTAAATATTCTTTATCTCCTTCTTTTTTTTCAAAGTGATCAATTTTATTTTCGATTAAATTTAAAAATGAAGTTTTACCTTCTCCCCATTTCCCATAAATACCTATAGTAATAGGTTCTGTATTACCAGAATTTAATTGAATTAATTTTTGAACTTTTTCAGCATAATGTTTAAAATTAAACAAATCTTCTTCAGGTTTATTTATCGCATTATCCCCCAAAAAATGTATACTATCTGACATAAATTCTACTTTTTAATTCTATTTTCATTATTCTTCACAAAAGCATCCCAACCAGTATAACTTTTGGCACCAACCACTTTTCCGGAATTGAAAAAATGACAAACTGCAGCTGCCAATCCATCGGTACTGTCAAGATTTTTAGGTAATTCTTTCAGTCCTAAAAGTTGTTGAAGCATTTTGGCAACTTGCTCTTTACTGGCGTTTCCGTTTCCGGTAATCGCCATTTTTATTTTCTTAGGCTCATATTCAGTTATAGGAATATCTCTCGAAAGTCCCGCTGCCATTGCTACACCTTGCGCACGTCCTAACTTCAGCATCGACTGTACGTTTTTACCAAAGAAAGGTGCTTCAATTGCAATTTCATCTGGATTGTGCGTATCAATCAACTCAATCGTGCGTTCAAAAATGATTTTCAGTTTTTGATAATGATTGTCGTATTTGGATAATTGCAACTCATTTAATTGCAAAAATTCCATTTTTTTATTGACAATTTTTATCAATCCAAAACCCATAATCGTTGTTCCTGGGTCAATTCCTAATATGATGCGTTCGTTTGACAAAAGATTTGTTTAAAGTTTAAAGTTCGAAGTTCAAAGTTTTCGTTTCTTTGTAACAATGATTACAATTCCACACAAAACTAAGCAATTCCTCGTACTTCTAATCAAACTTTTGATTGTGGGCGGTGCGTTTTATTTTATTTACAATCAATTGGCCAATAACGACAAACTGGATTGGCAAAAATTCATTGTTTTATTCCAGAAAAACCAGTCCATTGGCGGAATAGCGTTTATTTTGTTATTGAGTGTTTTGAATCGGTTTTTTGAAATATTGAAATGGCAAAACTTAGTTGGATTTATCCATAAAATATCTTTGGGCGAAGCAACAAAACAAGTCCTTGGTGCATTAACCGCGGGACTTTTCACGCCAAACGGCGTGGGCGAATATGCCGGAAAAGCATTGTTTTTTGATAAATCAAACACTAAAAAAGTGATTTTCTTGAACCTGATTTGCAACGGAATCCAAATGATATTGACCGTTATTTTTGGAATTTTCGGGTTGTTGTATTTCAATGCACAATACAATGTGATTACTACAAAAACCGTTATGATTCTGTTTGGAATTTGTTTTTTGGCATTTGGAATCTTGTTTTCTTTGAAAAAAATAAACATTAAGGGCTATTCTATTGAAAAACTGATTCATAAAATCAATGAAATCCCAAAAACTATTCATCAAAAAAATATCTTTTTAGGCATTTGTCGTTTTCTGGTTTTTTCGCACCAATATTACTTTTTGTTCCTGGCTTTTGATGTTGACTTACCATATTTAATAGCCATTGCCACGATTACAAGCGTTTATTTCCTAGCTTCCTCTTTGCCTACTTTTCAGTTTTTGGACTTTGCTGTAAAAGGAAGTGTGGCTGTATATTTCTTCGGAATTCTTGGCGTAAACGAATGGATAGTAATTTTTATAACCACACTTATGTGGTTTCTGAATGTAGTTCTGCCGGTAATAATTGGCAGTTATTATGTTTTGAATTTTAAAACTAAAAATCCAATATGATTTTTGTTTTATACTTCGTAATAATCCTGTATTGCGTTGCGATTGCCTTCTTGATTTATGGTTTCACCAAAGTAAATGCTATTGATTATATTGGCTTAACGCCAAAAACAAAATTCTCGATTATTGTTCCTTTCCGGAATGAAGCCGAAAATTTACCCATTCTATTAGAGAGTTTGTCGAAGTTGAATTATCCAATGGAATTGTTCGAAGTGATTTTGGTTGATGATTTTTCTGAAGAAGCGTTTAAAATTCCAAGTTTAAAGTTTAAAGTTTCGGTTATAAATAACGACAGAGTTACGAATTCGCCCAAGAAAGATGCGATTGTAACCGCAATGCAAATTGTAAATACGGACTGGATTATCACCACCGATGCCGATTGTACAATAAATACAAACTGGCTATTGACCTTGGACAATTATATTCAGCTTCATGATGTTGCTATGATTGCCGGAGCGGTAACGTATGATTGTAGCAATTCATTTTTGCATCATTTCCAGCAGTTGGATTTGTCGAGTTTACAAGGAGCAACAATTGGAAGTTTTGGAATCAACAAAGGGTTTATGTGTAATGGCGCCAACTTTGCGTATACCAAATCGTTTTTTAAAAAGCTGAACGGTTTCGAAGGAAACGATGGAATTGCCAGCGGTGATGATGTTTTCTTGTTGCAAAAAGCGACTGCCCAGTTTCCTAAAAAAGTTCATTATCTAAAATCTCAAAATACAATTATCACTACAAAACCATTAAACGATTGGAAATCGTTGTTTTATCAGCGCGTACGTTGGGCATCCAAAACAAGTTCGTATCAAAGTTCTTTCGGAAAAGGATTGGGGCTGTTAGTATTTGCGGGAAATCTGAGTTGGCTTTTCGTTCTTGGTTTTTGGGTCTTCGGTTTAACTGCTTTTCAGAATGTCTTTTTATTATTTACTTTGAAGTTTTCAGTTGATACCGTTTTGATTTACAAAGCCAATGAATTTTTAACCAAAACCAAAATACAGTATTTGATTTTGAGCAGTTTGTTCTATCCTTTTTTTAGTGTGAGCGTAGCTTTGTATTCTTTGTTTGGAAAATACGAATGGAAAGGGAGAAAATTTTAACTTACACTAATGCCCTAGCCCAGATGGAAACGGCATCCTTTTTCTTTTTTTCTTTAAAAAAGAAAAAGATACAGTGAACAGCTGGAAGCAGCTCCAGAAAAACTACTCTACTTTTAGAATAACCGGAAGTATAAATTGGGTTTTTACGGGAATTCCGCGTTTTATGGCGGGGTTAATTTTTGGGAAATCAACCAAACGTGCTTTAAGAATACTGTCAATTTTGATTTTGTCGTAGGCAACCGAATCTTTTGGAAATTGAGGCTCGAATTGTATGGTCGCATTTGGAAAAACAGTAACCTTTACTTCAATCGTATCCAGTTCAGGATAGAGAATCGAGAGGGTGTCAACGCTCAATTTCTCTTGAATCAGCAACGTTAAAACTTCGAAAAAACACTGTTGACGCTGTTTTTTATTCTCTGTTTTTTCACAATCCACTACCGATGGGTATTCATCGACTTCTTTCCAGTTGATTGATTTCAGTTCCTTTTGCAACAATTCCTTTTCCGAAGGAATTTGCTTGTCAAAGTATTGACAGGAATTAAAAAATATAAATACTAAAAAGAGGTAATACTGCTTCAAGGTTTTGTTTTTGAATTGGACTAATATTCTATAAAAATACAATTATTTTTTTGGAGAGGCCTTCGAAAGCAAATAATCTTCATAGTTTTCAGCAAACCATTTCTTTTTGTTTTCGGCGGCGACTTCTTTTTGATCCGGATACAAAGCTGCCAATCTATCTGAAAAAATAGCAATCTGAATGGTGTATTTATAGAATTCCTCTTTTGTCAATACTAAATTTGGATTTGATTTTTTATCGGAAAACTCAAAAAAAAGCCTGTCAAACTCTTTCATCGAAAAATTTAATACTTTTACTCTATTCTCGTTGTAAATAGCCTCCTTTAAAATCATATCGTTGCTTTTTACAATTTTTTCCTGAGCATTTACGGCACAAAAAGAAAAAGTAAAAAAGAAGATAATCGAAAATGAAACTATTAATTTAATATCTTTCATAAGCTGGCCAGGTGTTACTTTTGTGTTTTCAAAATTACTAAAAATAAATTTATGGATGTACTGCTTTTGGTTCTTGGTTTCATGTGTGTTATTTTGGGCATTTTTGGTAGTTTTTTACCCGTTTTACCCGGACCCAGCATCAGTTGGGTTGGATTGGCATTACTTTATTTTACGAATGCTGTTCCAGCAAATTATTGGATTTTAGGAATTGCATTGTTAGTCACTGTTATCATATCGGTTTTAGATTACGTGATTCCGGCTAAAGGAACCAAGAGATTTGGCGGAAGCTCTTATGGCGTCTGGGGAACTAACCTCGGTCTGATTATTGGAATTCTTGCTCCTATCCCTTTTGGGTTCATTATCGGTCCTTTTGTTGGCGCGCTAATAGGAGAACTTATTTATGATTTTAAAGACCGCAATCGGGCTTTGAAAGCAGCCGCAGGTTCCTTTATAGGTTTTCTGGCTTCCAGCTTTATGAAATTTGTGGTTTGCGTAATGTATTTGGGTTTGTTTGTATGGACTGTCTGGAACTATAAATCCGAGTTGTTTTAATGTATCATTAGCTTTTAAGAACTATATCTAAAAGAAAAAGCCTTTCAGTTACGAAAAGCTTCTTATTACTAGTCTCGTTTTTGGAACGAGAGGACTCGAACCTGTCTCGTCCCAAAAGACGAGATGACAGGCATGTATTCTAACCAACTGAACTACCAAACCAGCTTCTTTTTAAATCAAAAAAGCTATCCACAAAAGTGGAAAGCTTTTCATTGGTCTAACTACTAAACCCGCTACGAGTTACAAATTCGTAGCAAACAACACAACTAACTTTAGATACTTTATAGGGGCAAAAAAGCCTTTCTGTTACGAAAGGCTTTCCCCAATATTGCGGTCTGGACGGGACTCGAACCCGCGACCCCATGCGTGACAGGCATGTATTCTAACCAACTGAACTACCAAACCTCTGCGTTATTGCGGTGGCAAAGATACAATAGATTTCCGTTTACACAAGCGTTTTTTGAAAAAATAATTGATAAATTTTAACCTTATTATCCAAAGTTTTGTTTTTCAACCAAGTATGTCATTAAAATTTTTTCAAAACTTTCCCCAACACTTACCGGAATGTACTTTATTCGATTTTGTGAGCAGGTCAAAGCGAGTTTCTTAAAGTAACTTTCTGTCTGTTTTTCGTATTCTTCTTTGACATTATCGGCAAAAACCGCTACTTCTTCTCCCGTTTCCACATCAATAAACTTCCTTGGAGCATTATCAAAGTCAAAATTTAACTCTGTTTTGTTATCGACAACATGAAACAAGACCACTTTATGCTTGTTGTGTTTCAAATGTTGTAGCGCATTGAACAACGCTTCTTCATTACCGGACTGAAACATATCCGTAAACAAGACAATCATCGAACGGCGGTGAATCTTCTCGGCTATTTGATGCAAAAATGTAATTGTATCAGTACTTTTCTTAGTTGCAGGTTTCTGTAAAAGCCCTTCGAGTGTATTTAAGATCATTCGATGATGGCGATCACTGCCTTTTTCAGGCGCATAGTACTCATATGTATCCGAAAACACACTTACTCCCACAGCATCGCGTTGCTTCTTTAAAAGATTCATTAAAACCGCTGAAGCCAAAACCGAAAAGCCAATCTTATTCTCAAAAAATTGCTGACCGCCTTTTAGTTTCGGATAATGCATTGATGAGGAATTATCAATAATAAGATGACACCGCAAATTAGTTTCTTCCTCAAATCGTTTGGTGTACAAACGATCCGTTTTGGCAAACAATTTCCAATCAATGTGTTTGGTACTTTCGCCAACATTATAGACTTTATGCTCCGCAAATTCTGCCGAAAATCCATGAAACGGACTTTTATGCATTCCTGAAATAAAACCTTCCACAACCTGATTAGCCAGCAATTCAAGATGCTGAAAACTGGAAATTTTTTCTATTTGCGATTCGATTTTCATATTCCAAATATATTAAAAGATTGAACGATTTAAAAATTTAAAGATTGAAAAGAAAATAGAACCACCTTTGATTCACTAATTTTAAAATCATTTTTAATCTGTTAATCTGCATTGTTTTTTATATGCCTGATTGAAACGCGGTAAATCCCACAAAAAAAGGCTTGACTTTCGCCAAACCTTTTTTTTGAATCTTTTCAGATTCTATATAAATCATAATCTACCGATTACAACAAAGCGTCTAAACTATCAGCGTAAGTTTGTTTAGGAGCAACTCCTACTTGTTTCCCTACTACTTCTCCGTTATGAAAAACCAATACTGTTGGAATATTTCTCACTCCGTATTTTGCAGCAAATTCTTGGTTTGCATCAACGTCTACTTTACCTACGACTACTTTACCATCGTATTCAGCACTTAATTCGTCAATGATTGGCCCTACCATTCTACAAGGTCCACACCATGCTGCCCAAAAATCCACCATTACCGGTTTGTCTGATTTCAAAACTACTTCTTCAAAAGTAGCATCTGTTATTGCTAATGCCATATTTATTTTTATTTAAGTTTATCGTTTGAATATTTAAAGTCTCAAACTCGAGTACAAATTTAGAAATTAAAAACTAATCAAACGCCATTCATAAATTAGTTTTGACTATTAATATATCGTCAATTCTTATCACTCCATTTCAACCCATTTAGGATTGCAATAATCAGGAGCTACTTCCCGCTGTACGCTGTATCTTTCCTTGTCTAAAGAAAACAAGGAAAGGATGCCGCTTCCATCAGGGCTAAGGCATTCTGCTCTAATTCAACTTAAAATTAATCTGCATTTTTTCCAGTTCCACTAACAATTCATTCGAAATCTTGATTTTTAGTTTTCTGCTGGCCATGGTTAGTTTGGTCACCACTTTTATTTCTTCGACTTCTTCTACTTTTTCTTCAGTACTTGTTTCCGGAATTTCGAGAGTTTCCATTTCAGAATCTTCATTTTCATCGACAAAAGCTACTTCTTCATTTTCTATCTCAACAGGAGCAACAGCAACGAGTTTCTTCGTTTTCTCTAACTCCATGATTTCAAAAGTCACTGTATTATCTCCTTTATTATCCTGAAAAAGATGGCTTAATCTATGAATAAAATCAGCTTCCAAATCTGCAATATTCAAAAGCACAACTAATTTTCTAGCAAAGGTTTCTAATACATCCTGCAATTGTTTTACTTCTACAAATTGCAATCTTGGTTCCCCTTTTTTACCAGTATCACGGTCAGTCCAGCCTTCTTTTACCAACACTTTCATGAACGTAAAATTATTTTGAATAAAGAAATGACGAAACTTTAGATACTCCTCCCCAAAAATTCTAAACTCATAACTTTCGTCATAACCCTCCAGAGTAAACATACCCCAGCCTTTTCCATTTTTCGCTACACGGTGTTGCACATTATTGATAATTCCTCCAAATGCCAGGTTTTTACTGACATGCAATTCCATATTTTTAAGTGCTTCAAGCTTGGCATTACAAAAATATTTCATTTCAAATTTATAATCATCCAGCGGATGTCCCGAGATGTAAATACCAACAACCTCTTTTTCTTTTGCGAGTTTTTCCATCGTGCTCCAATCCTCGCAAGGCGGCACAATAGGTTCTGCGATTTGCACTTCACTGGTATCTCCAAACAAACTTACTTGAGAGGAATTCTCATTCTCCTGAAACTTCGATCCATACCGAATCGCTTTTTCATAAAAAGTAATCCCATCACCATCATCATGAAAATATTGCGCTCTCGTGGTCCCTAAAAACGAATCAAATCCTCCGGCCAAAGCCAGATTTTCCAATGCTTTTTTATTCGCCGCACGCAAATCAATACGTTTGGTCAAATCAAAAATCGATTTGTATTTTCCATCTTTTCTATTTTCAACAATTGTTGCCACAGCTCCGGAACCAACTCCTTTTATCGCTCCCATTCCAAAACGTACCGCGTAATTATCATTTACGGTAAATTTATAAAACGACTCATTCACATCAGGTCCTAAAACTTGCAGTCCCATTCGCTTACATTCCTCCATAAAAAACGAAACCTGCTTGATATCATTCATGTTATTCGAAAGCACCGCAGCCATATATTCAGCAGGATAATTCGCTTTCAAATAGGCCGTTTGGTACGCAATCCAAGCATAACAAGTCGAGTGCGATTTATTAAATGCATATTCAGCAAAAGCTTTCCAGTCATTCCAAATCTTCTCTAACTTGTCTTTGGCATGTCCTTTTGCCATCGCTTGCGAAATGAATTTTGGCTCCATTTTAGCCAAAACATCAATCATTTTTTTTCCCATCGCTTTACGCAAAACATCGGCATCCCCTTTCGAGAAATCCGCCAGTTTCTGGGACAAAAGCATTACCTGCTCTTGGTAAACGGTAATTCCGTAGGTATCTTTCAGCAATTCTTCGCAGTCATCCAAATCATATTCGATTGGCTCTTCCCCGTTTTTTCGTTTAATAAAACTCGGGATATAGGCAATCGGTCCCGGACGATACAAAGCATTCATGGCAATCAAATCAGGAAATACTGTCGGCTTCAATTCCTTCATGTATTTCTGCATTCCCGGACTCTCATATTGGAAAATCCCTACTGTTTCTCCTCGTTGAAAAAGCTCATACGTCTTCAAATCATCAATTGGAAACTCATCGGGATTCAGGTCTATTCCAGTTCTGTATTTTACTAATTTGACGGTATCTTTTATCAGGGTTAGGGTTTTCAAACCCAAGAAGTCCATCTTCAACAAACCTGCACTTTCCACCACCGAGTTATCAAATTGAGTCACATACAAATCCGAATCTTTGGCGGTAGCCACAGGAACAAAATTGGTGATGTCGCTTGGCGTAATAATCACACCACAAGCGTGAATCCCTGTATTTCTTAGATTTCCTTCTAAAACTTTGGCTTGCTGAATGGTTTCTCCACCCAAATCACCTTCATTCGCAAGACCTATTAATTCCTTTATTTTATCATATTCTTCGGGACGAACCGCCTTCTTAATCAGGTTTTCATCTTCATTCAAAAAGCGCGCTAAATTCCACTTGGACGGCATCATTCCCGGAATCAATTTTGCAATTTTATCCGCTTCGAATAAAGGTAAATCCAGTACACGAGCCGTATCACGAATCGCTGATTTTGTTGCCATTTTACCATAGGTGATAATCTGCGCCACCTGTTTCGAACCGTATTTCCTGATCACATAATCCATTACACTACTTCGCCCTTCATCATCAAAATCGATATCAATATCGGGTAGTGACACACGATCCGGATTCAGGAAACGCTCAAAAAGCAGGTTGTACATCAACGGATCAATATTGGTTATTTTCAAACAATATGCCACTACCGATCCTGCCGCAGAACCCCTTCCCGGCCCTACAGAAACTCCCATACTTCTCGCCTCGGCAATTAAATCCTGTACAATCAGAAAATAACCCGGATAACCGGAATTAGATATCGTCAATAATTCAAAATCCAATCGTTCTTGAATTTCTTCGGTAATTACAGGATATCGTCTTCGGGCTCCTTCAAAAGTAAGATGCCTCAAATACGCATTTTCTCCTCGTACACCACCGTCTTTTTCATCTTCAGGATCATTAAATTCTGTTGGGATTTCAAATTTTGGAAGCAAAACTTCACGAGCCAAATCGAAAATTTCAATTTTATCCACAATCTCCGAAAGATTCGAAATAGCCTCCGGTAAATCCGCAAAAAGCTGCTTCATTTCGTCTCCCGACTTGAAATAATATTCCTGATTAGGCAATCCATAACGATAGCCACGACCACGACCTATTGGTGTTGTCTGCTTTTCGCCATCACGCACACAAAGCAAAATATCATGTGCATTTGAATTTGCCTTGTCTATATAAAAGGTGTTGTTTGTCGCAATAATCTTGACATCATGTTTTCTGGCCAATGAAATCAAAGACGCATTCACTCGATTTTCATCTTCCTGATTGTGACGCATCACTTCAATGTAAAAATCTTCCTTGAACTCGTTTTTCCACCAAAGCAAAGCTTCTTCAGCTTGGTTTTTACCAATATTTAAAATCTTATTTGGTATTTCACCATAAAGATTTCCGGACAAAACAATAATATCTTCTTTGAATTCCTGAATGACTTTCCTGTCGATTCTTGGCACATAATAAAACCCTTCCGTATAAGCGATGGAAGACATTTTAGCCAAATTATGATAGCCTTTTTTGGTCTTCGCCAAAAGTACTATTTGGTATCCATTATCCTTAACCGACTTATTTTTATGGTCTTCACAAACAAAAAATTCACAACCTACTATTGGTTTCATCGGAACTTCGGTAGGCTCTTCACCATTTTCGATTGCCGCTTTATTCTTGGCTTCAGCCGCCTTATTATGGTATAAAATATCACGGACAAAATGAAAAGCACCCATCAAATTCGCATGATCCGTCATGGCAACCGCAGGCATTTTTTGTTGTGCCGCCGCTTTTACCAATGCCGCAATGCTAATCGTAGATTGTAACACCGAAAACTGCGTATGATTGTGCAAATGCACAAAAGGCGCATCAATAAGTACTTTTTTATTCTCAGAAAGTTCTGCTCTTGAAACGGCTGGTGCTTGTTTTTCGCCAAACTGCTGACGGATTTTATCAGAAGCTTCCTTGAGATTGATATGTTTTAAACCAATGAGCTTAATCTCGCTTGGATTCTTACTTTGAAAGTCTTGAAAATAACTTGCTGGAACATCCAGTTCCTCTTTTGTGAAAACATCACGACGAATTAACTCCAAGAAACAACGTGTAGTTGCCTCGACATCGGCAGTAGCGTTGTGCGCTTCACCGAAAGGTTTGTTAAAAAGATACGAGTGTAATTCCGTCAACGTAGGCAACTTGAATTTTCCTCCTCGACCACCCGGCAATTTCAATAAAGATGCGGTTACTTCTGTACAGGTATCTAAAATAGGCATCGAACTCATTTGGCTTTCAACGCCCATTCTATAAAACTCACAACCCATAATATTGATGTCAAAACCTAAATTCTGACCTACAATAAATTTAGCTTTGCCTAAAGCAATATTGAATTTTTCTAAAACTTCCGCTAACGAAATACCATCGGCTTCGGCCAATTCAGTCGAAATACCGTGAATTCGTTCCGCGTCATACGGAATATTAAAACCTTCGGGTTTTACCAAATAATCTTGATGCTCGATGAGTTTTCCCATATTATCGTGCAACTGCCAAGCGATTTGAATACAACGCGGCCAGTTATCCGTATCTGAAATGGGAGCGCCCCAACGCTTTGGTAATCCTGTAGTTTCGGTATCGAATATTAAGTACATATCTGGATTTGAAGTGTTTGTGATTTTAAAAAATCGCAAAAAATGAATTTCAAATTTAGTTTTTTTTAGGGTAGAATAGAAGTAAGTTATTAACAAAAAACAAATTTATTTTCCAGTACTATTCTCCTATTAAAACTACAATCACTTTCAACAAATCAGCTTGATAGTATCTTGTTAAAAAGATAAAAAGAGTCCGTAATGATTTTTTGGATGTCGTAGTATTTCATCAAAAAAAAATACTGAAATACAACTAAAAAATATGCCATTAACTAAGAAAATCACATCGAAAAACAGTCTCAATAAAAGTAAAATAGTGAATTTAAAATTAAAAAATAGTTGACTTTAATTCCGTTTAATTAGATATTCATAAATATAATAGCTTTTTAAAAGCTTTTTTTATCGATTCTACAAATATCAAAAACAGCAAGAAATTGATTTTTTATCGTCTCTAAATAAAGAATCACACTTATAAAAAAGAAACCCAAAAGATAAAAATCAGCAAAGAAATTCACTAATACGATTTTGGGTATCGTATATAATGCAATATTAAAAAATAAAGACTTGATTCTTTTTTTAGTTTTGCTTTCATTGTTATCATCTTAGCCAACTTGGCTATAAAAAAATACATTAAAAACATATTAAAATGAGTACTACATTATTTGACAAAGTATGGGATTCGCACGTGGTGCGTAAAATTGAAGATGGACCAGACGTGTTTTTTATTGACCGTCATTTCATCCATGAAGTTACTAGTCCTGTAGCTTTTTTAGGTTTAAAAGAAAGAGGTATTACAGTTTTATACCCTGAGCGCACTTTTGCAACTGCCGATCACAATACACCAACAATAAACCAACACTTACCTGTTGCTGATCCTTTATCCGCCAATCAATTAAAAGCATTGGAAGACAACGCAGCAGAATATGGCATTTCTCACTGGGGATTAGGTCATCAAAAAAATGGAATCGTACACGTAGTAGGTCCTGAAAACGGAATTACTTTACCGGGTGCAACTATTGTTTGTGGAGATTCTCATACTTCTACGCATGGTGCTTTTGGAGCTATTGCTTTTGGTATCGGAACTTCTGAGGTTGAAATGGTGATGGCGACACAATGTATCATGCAACCGAAACCAAAGAAAATGCGTATCAACGTAAATGGTGAGTTGAGTAAAGGTGTGGGTCCAAAAGACGTTGCACTTTATATTATTTCTCAATTAACTACTTCTGGAGGTACAGGATATTTTGCAGAATATGCAGGAGATGTTTTCGAAAACATGTCTATGGAAGGTCGCATGACGGTTTGTAACTTGAGTATTGAAATGGGTGCTCGTGGTGGTATGATTGCTCCTGACCAAAAAACATTTGATTTCCTAGAAGGAAGATTATACGCTCCAAAAGGTGAAGCTTGGACAAAAGCAGTTGCATATTGGAAAACGTTAAAAACGGATGCTGATGCTATTTTTGATGCAGAATTAAACATCAATGCTGCAGATATTGAACCAATGATTACTTACGGTACGAACCCTGGAATGGGAATTGGTATCTCAAAAAATATTCCAAACGCCAACCAAGTAGAAGGTGGCGCCGAAACATATAAAAAATCTTTAGCCTACATGGGCTTTGAAGAAAATGACGTAATGATTGGGAAACCAATTGATTTTGTTTTCTTGGGAAGTTGTACCAATGGTAGAATTGAAGATTTCAGAGCTTTTACAGAAATTGTAAAAGGAAGAAAAAAAGCAGATAATGTTACCGCTTGGTTAGTTCCAGGCTCTCACGTAGTGGAAGCTCAGATTAAAGAAGAAGGATTGTTAGATATTCTTACTGAAGCTGGTTTTGTATTGCGTCAGCCAGGCTGTTCGGCTTGTTTAGCGATGAACGATGATAAAGTTCCTGCCGGAAAATATGCAGTAAGCACATCCAACAGAAACTTCGAAGGTCGTCAAGGTCCCGGTTCAAGAACATTATTAGCAAGCCCAATTATGGCCGCAGCAGCAGCAGTTACCGGAAAACTAACAGATCCTAGAGATTTATTTTAAAAGATTTCAGAATGTAGATTAACGATTTTTGACCCGAGCTTCAGCGAATTGGCGTAGCATTTCAGATTTCGTTAAAATCGACACAACATTCAGTTTAAATTATAGAATATAAAATAATATTAGTTAGCGCTTAAGATTACATTTTCCTCACGGTAAATCAAAAATCAGAAATCGTTAATCAAAAATCAAAAATCAAATGGCATACGATAAATTTAATATCCTTACCAGTAGTGCAGTGCCACTACCAATAGAAAATGTGGATACCGATCAAATTATCCCAGCACGTTTCTTGAAAGCTACCAAACGTGAAGCTTTTGGAGACAACCTTTTTAGAGACTGGAGATACAACGGAGATGACACTCCAAAAGCAGATTTCGTATTGAATGATGCGACTTACAGCGGGAAAATATTAGTTGGCGGAAAAAACTTTGGTTCGGGTTCTTCAAGAGAGCACGCAGCTTGGGCAGTTTACGATTATGGATTTCGTGCTGTAGTTTCAAGTTTCTTTGCTGATATCTTCAAAGGAAACTGCTTAAACATTGGTGTTTTACCGGTACAAGTGAGTCCGGAATTTGCCGAAACAATCTTCAACGCTATTGAAGCTGATCCGAAAACAGAATTGGAAATCAATTTACAAGAACAAACTATTACTTTGTTAGCAACTGGCGCAAAAGAATCTTTTGACATCAATGGATACAAAAAGAATAATATGTTGAATGGTTTTGATGATATTGACTATTTACAAAACATCAAAGAAGAGATTGTTGGGTTTGCCAATACACTTCCTTACTAAAAACAAACAATAAAAAGCAGTTATCTTAAGCTCAATAGTATTGTTAAGCCAGATAACTGCTTTTACCTTTTTATAAAACACAACAGCAAGATTTCAAATCACTGAAGTCAAAACCACTTTTAGCATCAAATTTATAATGGAAAAAAGAAAAATTGAAATAATGGATACGACGCTCCGTGACGGGGAACAAACCTCGGGAGTATCCTTTTCTGCTGCAGAAAAACTAACCATTGCACAATTATTGTTGGAAGAATTAAATATTGATAGAATTGAAATTGCTTCGGCACGTGTTAGCGAAGGAGAGTTTCAAGGTGTAAAAGGGATTATGACTTGGGCTAACGAAAAAAATTACTCCAATAGAATCGAAGTTTTAACCTTTGTCGATGGCGGACTTTCCATAGATTGGATGAAAAAAACCGGAGCTAAAGTCCAGAATTTATTGACCAAAGGATCTCTTAACCATTTAACACATCAGTTAAAAAAAACGCCAGAACAGCATTTTACAGAAATTGCTGAAACCATTGCTTTGGCTACAGAAAATAATATTGAGACTAATGTTTATCTGGAAGACTGGAGTAACGGAATGCGCAATTCGCCTGAATATGTGTTTCAATATTTAGATTTTTTGACCAAACAACCCATCAAAAGAGTTTTATTACCAGACACTTTAGGCGTTTTAATTCCTTCTGAAACTTTTGAATTTATTTCGAAAATTATAGCAAGATACCCTGAAACTCATTTTGATTTTCATGCACACAACGACTACGATTTAAGCATCGCAAATGTAATGGAAGCTGTAAAAGCTGGTATTCAAGGACTCCACGTAACCGTAAATGGGATGGGAGAACGCGCAGGAAATGCACCGCTTGAAAGTACTGTTGCTGTAATCAATGACTTTTTTCCACAAATAGCAATTAGTGTAAAAGAATCATCATTATACTCAGTAAGTAAATTAGTAGAGACTTTTACCGGGTATAGAATTCCTGCCAACAAGCCTATCGTTGGCGACAATGTATTTACACAAACTGCTGGTATTCACGCCGATGGTGACAATAAAAACAACTTATATTTTAATGATTTACTTCCAGAACGCTTTGGAAGAAAACGAAAATACGCCTTAGGAAAAACATCCGGAAAAGCTAATATTGAAAAAAACCTTCAGGAATTAGGCCTACAATTAAACCCTGAGGATCTAAAGTTAGTTACCCAAAGGATTATCGAATTAGGCGACAAAAAAGAAACGGTTACCAAAGAAGATTTACCTTATATCATCTCTGATGTATTAGACAGTCAAACTTATCAAGAAAAAATTGTTGTTGAATCCTATATATTATCTCATGCAAAAGGCATGCGTCCATCGACCACTTTATCTTTAAAAATAGACGGAGAAATAATTGAAGAACACGCGCAAGGTGATGGACAATTTGATGCTTTCATGAATGCATTGGCAAAAATATATAAGAGCAAAAATTTAGAATTGCCCAAGTTGATTGATTATGCTGTACGAATTCCTCCAGGAAGTAGTTCTGACGCCTTATGCGAAACCATAATTACCTGGACAAATAATGAAAAAGAATTTAAAACAAGAGGTTTAGATTCAGACCAAACAGTTGCCGCAATTATAGCAACCCAGAAAATGTTAAATGTGGTTGCAGCCCAATAATAAATAGAAATACATTAATATAAAATAGACCTAATGAAATTTAACATAGCCCTTTTAGCCGGAGACGGAATTGGACCAGAAGTAATCAATGAAGCTGTAAAAGTTTCGGATGCTATTGCAAAAAAATTCAACCATCAAATTACTTGGACACCTGCACTTACAGGAGCTTGTGCCATTGACGCCGTTGGAGTTCCTTATCCAGACGAAACTCATGAAATTTGCATGGCTGCTGATGCTGTTTTATTCGGAGCCATTGGACATCCAAAATATGATAATGACCCAAGTGCTCCCGTTCGTCCAGAGCAAGGTTTATTATTGATGCGTAAAAAATTAGGTTTATTTGCCAATGTGCGTCCAACATTTACATTCCCTTCTTTGATTGATAATTCTCCTTTGAAAAGAGAACGCATCGAAGGAACTGACTTAATTTTCTTAAGAGAACTTACCGGAGGAATTTATTTTGGAGAAAAAGGAAGAAAAGACGATGGGGAAACCGCTTTTGACACCTGCACTTACACCAGAGCCGAAGTACAGCGTTTGGCAAAAAAAGGTTTTGAACTTGCTATGACCCGAACTAAAAAACTATGTTGTGTGGACAAAGCTAATGTAATGGAAACTTCAAGATTGTGGAGAGAAACCGTACAAGCCATGGAAAAAGACTATCCTGAAGTAACTGTGAGCTATGAATTTGTTGATGCAGTTGCGATGCGTTTAGTACAATGGCCAAACTCTTATGATGTCTTAATTACTGAAAACTTATTTGGAGATATATTAACAGACGAAGCTTCTGTAATTTCTGGTTCTATGGGATTAATGCCATCAGCATCTGTAGGAGAGCATACCTCTTTGTACGAACCTATTCATGGATCTTACCCACAAGCTACAGGATTAAATATTGCTAATCCATTAGCGACAGTATTATCTGCAGCGATGATGTTTGAAGATGCTTTTGGATTAAAAGAAGAAGCAGAAGCTATTAGAACGGTAGTTAACAAATCATTAGAACAAGGAATCGTAACAGAGGATTTAGCTTCTAAAGACTCAAAAGCATACAAAACCAGTGAGGTTGGTGACTGGTTAGTTGCTAATTTATAAATTCTTAAAGTTTTTTGTTTAAAAATTGAGTAATAGCTAAGATTACAACCTAAAAAACAACACTCATTTTAGCTTTTACTCAGCTTTAAACAGAATAATAAATAACAAAAAAGGTGTCAATAAAATTGACACCTTTTTTTATAGCTAGAAAAAAATATTAATATCCTCCTCTGTTTCCACCACCACGGTTATCTCCACCACGGCTGTTTCCACCACCATAACCACCGCGTGAATCTCCACCACGACTGTTATTGTTAAAACTTCTTCTTTCACCTTCTGGTTTAGGCTCAGATTTGTTTACTACAATTGCACGTCCTTGAACAGTAGCACCATTCAATTCATCAATTGCTTTTTGAGCTTCGTCATCATTTGGCATCTCAACAAAACCAAATCCTTTACTTCTTCCAGTAAATTTATCAGTAATAATTTTAACTGAATCAACTGCTCCATAAGCCTCGAAAGACTCTCTTAAATCTGCTTCCTCAATACTGAATGGAAGGCTTCCAACAAAAATATTCATATGTACTTATTTAAATAATAGAACAAATGTACTCTAATTTTTTTCTAATCTACTATATATTAGCTTATTTATGTTTTTATTTTAATTTCAAAAAAATTAAAACGAAAATTCTAAAGCAAATAATTAAAGTGTTAGGGAAAACTAATCCCTCGTAGATTACTGACTCAGAGAACGAACTACAGGAACCTTATAAAAAACTCCGTGCTGAAAATTAACAAGTGGACTGGCTAACGAGTTGCTATTTGCATTTTCGGCATTAAACTTAAAAGTACCAGTGATAGTATTATTAATAGCGTCATATTCGGTTATCACAATTTGCCCTTCTCCTATCCCAAAACCGGTAGAAAAAGTAACCAACCCATTGGTAGCATCAGTGAAAGTATAAATTGCTTTTTTAGACTCACTGGTTCCTAAAAAATAAGTTTGAGCAGTAGTAGAAGTAGTTTTTAAAGATAGTGTTTCATTTGCTGTAAAGGATTCTATAAGCAACGATCCATCAGTCGCTAGTGTTGCTCTAGATTGTACGCCTCGCCAAAACACATTATCCTTCATGCCCTGTAGTGAAGGATTATTAAAACTAATATCTTCTTCACAAGAGATTAAAGAAAAAAGTACAACAATAAATAAAAAATATTTTTTCATAAAATGCATCTTTTAGAACAACAAAAGTATGACATTAGACCTAAAAAAAAGTGAAATTGGACTAAAAATAAAAACAATAGCTACACCTAAAACATTACTATTCATTAAAATACCAATCGAATTAGTATTTATCGAGAAAAAATGTATCTTTGCACCCTTAATTAATCGAGGTCGAGTACCTCAAAATTTAATCACAAGATTATGTCAGTAAAAATTAGATTACAAAGACACGGTAAAAAACAAAAACCTTTTTACTGGGTTGTAGCAGCAGATGCTCGCTCAAAAAGAGATGGTAAATACTTAGAGAAAATCGGTACTTACAATCCAAACACTAACCCAGCAACTATCGAGTTAAACCTTGATAGCGCAGTAAAATGGTTGCACAATGGTGCTCAACCTACTGATACTGCTAAAGCAATTCTTTCTTACAAAGGTGCTTTATTGAAACACCACCTTGATGGAGGTATCCGTAAAGGAGCTTTAACTCAAGAACAAGCTGATGCAAAATTAGCTGCTTGGTTAGAAGCTAAAGCTGGAAAAGTTGATGCTAAAAAAGAAGGTTTGACTAAAGCTCAAGCTGCTGATAGAGCAAAAGCTTTCAAAGCAGAACAAGAAGTTAACGCAAAACGTTTAGCTGCCGCTGCACAAGCAGAAGCTGATGCTATTGCTGCTGCAACTCCTGCTGTTGAAGAAGAAGTTGCTGAAGTTGAAACTGAAGAAGCTACAGCTGCAGAAGAAAATAACGAAACAACTGAAGCATAATTTTAGAAGGCGAAGATGCGTAAAGAAGATTGTTTCTACTTAGGTAAAATCGCTAAAAAATTTAGTTTCAAAGGGGAAGTTCTTGCCTATTTAGACACGGACGAACCTGAGTTATACGAAAACTTGGAATCAGTGTTTGTTGAATGCAACAAACACTTGGTTCCTTTTTTTATTGAAAGCAGTTCACTACACAAAAACGACTTCCTTAGAATTCGTTTTGAAGACATGAATACCGAAGAAGATGCCGATGCTGTCATAGGTAACGATTTATATCTTCCCTTAAATATGTTGCCAAAACTTACTGGCAATAAATTCTACTTCCATGAAGTAATTGGTTTTGAAGTTGAAGACAAGCGCCTTGGCGTTGTTGGAAAAATTGAATCCATAAATGACACTACCGCCCAACCCCTTTTTGAAGTTTTAAACGGCGATGTAGAAATTCTTATCCCTATGATTGACCATTTTCTTGTAAAAATTGACAGGGAAAACAAAAAAGTTATCATGGATCTACCGGAAGGACTTATTGAAATGTATCTTTAGAAAAGTTTAATCGGTTATTTGTTTATTCGGTTAATCGAAAAAATCGTTACTCTAAATCAAAGTATTCAGTTGCTAAAATCTGCAATGCTTCGCCAGTTCGCTATCGTTCGGGTCAAAAATCGTTAATCATTAATCTGAAATCTCCATGTCCGAATTCCACTTTAAACAATTTTCAATCCAACAAGATCGTTGTGCCATGAAAATTGGAACCGATGGCGTTTTACTTGGCGCTTGGACACCCATTGAAAACAATCCATTTAGTATTTTAGACATTGGAGCTGGAACAGGCGTAATCGCTTTAATGCTTGCGCAAAGAAGTAACGCGAAACAAATTGACGCTTTGGAAATCGACGAAGAAGCCTACGAACAATCCGTAGATAATTTTGAAAACTCTCCATGGAGTGATCGTTTATTTTGTTTTCATGCCGGTTTAGACGAATTTGTAGAAGAACCAGAAGACGAATACGACTTAATTGTTTCCAATCCTCCATTCTATACTGACGATTACAAATCTGAAAACGAACAACGCGATTTAGCCCGTTTTGCAGATGCAATGCCTTTTGAAGATTTAATCGAAGCCGCCGCTTTACTACTTTCTGAAAACGGTATTTTCTCCGTCATAATTCCCTTTAAAGAAGAAGAAAACTTCTTGGCTTTAGCAGCAGCATACGAATTATATCCTTTGAAAATCACTCGTGTAAAAGGAACTCCAACTACCGAAATCAAGCGCAGTTTATTGGCTTTTAGCCGAAATGAAAATGCCATCATTACTCCTAGTGAATTGATTATCGAAACTTCAAGACACCAATACACAACAGAATATATTGAACTGACAAAGGATTTTTATTTGAAAATGTAATTCAGAATCTTCCCTAAATAGGTCAACCTCCTTATTTTAAACAAATTCCAAACACCAATCAACGATTTTATTGTAAATTAGTAGACAATGTTTTTTTCATTAAAATCATGTTTTGAAAAACAACTTATTTGATTAAGGAATTCGTTATTTTCAATAAAAATAAAAAAATATCACATTTGTTGATGCTTTTGTTATATTTCTTTACGTAAATTTGCATCACATAAAAATTACCTAACCATGAGACCAGACTTATTTCAAGCTCCAGATTACTATAACTTAGACGATTTACTAACAGAAGAACACAAATTAGTACGTGATTCTGCCCGTGCATGGGTAAAACGTGAAGTATCTCCTATTATAGAAGAATATGCTCAAAAAGCAGAATTTCCAAAACAAATCATTAAAGGTTTGGGTGAAATTGGTGGTTTTGGACCTTACATTCCAGAAGAATATGGTGGTGCAGGTTTAGACCAGATTTCATACGGTTTAATTATGCAAGAAATTGAACGCGGTGATTCTGGTGTTCGTTCCACTTCATCTGTACAATCTTCTTTAGTGATGTATCCAATTTGGAAATACGGAAATGAAGAACAACGCCAAAAATACTTGCCTAAGTTAGCTACAGGAGAATACATGGGATGTTTTGGATTAACGGAACCTAATTACGGTTCAGATCCAGGAAGTATGATAACCAACTTTAAAGATATGGGCGATCATTATCTATTGAATGGTGCCAAAATGTGGATTTCAAATGCACCATTTGCTGATATTGCTATTGTTTGGGCAAAAAATGAAGAAGGAAGGATTCACGGTTTAATCGTAGAACGTGGAATGGAAGGTTTTTCTACTCCAGAAACACACAACAAATGGTCTCTTCGTGCCTCATCAACCGGAGAGTTAATTTTTGATAATGTCAAAGTACCTAAAGAAAATTTATTACCAAATAAATCTGGATTAGGAGCGCCACTTGGCTGTCTTGATTCAGCGCGTTACGGAATTGCCTGGGGCGCTATTGGTGCTGCTATGGACTGTTATGATACGGCACTGCGTTACGCAAAAGAAAGAATCCAGTTTGACAAACCTATTGCAGGAACTCAATTGCAACAAAAGAAATTAGCCGAAATGATTACTGAAATCACCAAAGCACAATTATTGACTTGGAGATTAGGTGTTTTGAGAAATGAAGGAAGAGCTACAACAGCTCAAATCTCAATGGCTAAAAGAAATAATGTGGATATGGCAATCCATATTGCTCGTGAAGCCAGACAAATGCTAGGCGGAATGGGAATTACAGGAGAGTATTCTATCATGCGACACATGATGAATCTTGAATCTGTGATTACTTATGAAGGAACCCATGACATTCATTTGTTAATTACCGGAATGGATATCACTGGAATTCCGGCATTTAAATAGTAATAAACAACTATTAAAGTATTTATAAAATTGATAGAAAAAGCTTCTTGGAAACGAGAAGCTTTTTTATATTTACATAAAAATACCACTTATGAATATTGAAACAATCAACAATAGCATTCAGCCCCAAAAAGAACTATTGTTACAACATTCTTTATATAAAAAAGTAAAAACAATTGAGGACTTACAGTGTTTTCTAGAAAATCACGTGTATGCAGTTTGGGATTTCATGTCTTTATTAAAAGCATTACAATCTAAATTAACGTGTACAACAACTCCTTGGTTCGCCACTGAAAATCCTGAAACCAGATATTTGATAAACGAAATAGTCCTTGCCGAAGAATCTGATTTGACAATTGACGGTCGTCGCCAAAGTCATTATGAAATGTATATTGAAGCGATGGAAGCCTGTGGAGCAAATACTGCCGGAATTGAACATTTTTTATCCGAAGTAAATTCGCTTAAAAACATATTTGTCGCCATCAAAAAAAGCAATTTACACCCTAATATTAAAGCCTTCTTAGACTTTACTTTCAGAGTTATTGACGAAGGAAAATCTCATGAAATTGCGGCTGCTTTTACCTTTGGAAGAGAAGATTTAATCCCAAGTATGTTTACCGCTATTTTGAAAAATTTTCAAGAAAATTTCCCGCAAACTGATTTGAGCAAACTCATTTATTATTTCGAAAGACATATCGAATTAGATGCTGATGATCACGGTCCAATGGCAATGAAAATGATAACAGAACTTTGTGGAACGGATGCTCAAAAATGGTCTGATGTAGAAGAAATTTCCATTTTAGCCTTAGAGAAACGCATCGGACTTTGGGATGCTATAGAAGAAACAATTATGATGAATGTTGAATTGGCATAAAACCAATACTTTCAAATAAACGTAACTATTATTTAGAAATGAATTCTATCAAATTTCAAAATAATGAAAAAACAATTCCAAGTAATAGTTGCGTTCTTTTCACTGCTTTTTATCGTGAGTTGCAGCACTGAAAGTCCAATTCCCGAAACAACTCCCACACCAGTAATTACAGCTCCACAAACACAGACCAAATCCTATAATTATTTAGCTATTGGAGACAGTTACACCATTGGACAAAGTGTTTGTGAAACGTGTAGATTCCCCGCACAATTATCAAAAAGCTTAGGCAATTTAAATTCGAACAATACCTATTCTTTAAAAATTATTGCACAAACCGGTTGGACTACCACCAACTTAATTTCGGCTATAAATACTCAGAATCCAACTTCTAATTATGATTTAGTCACACTGCTTATAGGTGTAAACAATCAATATCAAAACAAGCCTTTTTCGTTATATGAAAAAGAATTTCCTGAATTAGTAAACAAGGCTATTGCTCTTGCAAAAGGGGATAAAACGAATGTAATTGTAGTTTCTATTCCAGATTATGCTTATACTCCTTTTGGTCAAGCATCAGGAAATCAAACAACAATTTCTACAGCAATAGATCAGTATAATACTTTTGCAAAAAAATACTGCGATGACAATACGATACTATTTATAAATATAACTGACATCACCAGACAAGGTTTGACCAATAAAAATCTAGTAGCTCAAGACGGATTACATCCTTCGGAATTAGCGTATTCTTTATTTGTAGAACGAATTTTACCAAAAGCGACTACTATTTTGCAAAACTAAAAAATGCATCTTGTTATAGAAACGAGATGCATTTTTTTTAATTTTCCGGAGCCAGCTCCAGTTCTAATCCTTCGAGGCTTTCCGTGATTGGTATTTGACAGCCTAAACGACTGTTTGATTTTACGTAAAATGCTTCTGAAAGCATCGCTTCTTCATCATCGCCCATTTCCGGTAAAGGCACATCATTAAGAACATAACATTGACAAGAAGCACACATGGCCATTCCGCCACAAGTTCCCTCTACAGGAAGCTCATAAGCTTTACATAATTCCATGATGTTCATGGCCATATCCGTAGGAGCCTGTAATTCATGCACTACTCCTTCTCTATCTTTAATTTTTATTAATACATCCATTTTTTTAAATTTGGAATTGGTTTGTTAATCAATTGTATACTTTTGGAATGGGGATTGTTTGTGCGTGAGGGATAATAGCCAGCTACCGAAGTAGCGCGGATAGCCCGACGCTTTTAAGAAAAAAGGCAACTACCCATTATATCGAGTAGCCTTTTTTCTTAAAAGGGTCACGCCCAAAAATATTATAGAATATTTACAACAGTTTCTATTTGTGGTGCAAACTTTTTGATGGTGGTTTCCACGCCGGCTCTCAATGTCATTTGGTTTACACTGCAACTGGTGCATGCTCCTTCGAGACGTACTTTTACATGTTTGTCGTCTTCGATAGAAATCAGTGTGATATCACCGCCGTCAGAATTCAAAAAAGGTCTGATTTCTTCCAGTGCTTTTTGAACTTCTACTAATAATTCTTCTGTTGTCATTTTCTTTATTTAAAGATTGAAAGATTAGAAAATTGAAAGATTAAAAATCATTTCAACCATTCTAATTTCTATTTTTTTACTGCGGAACAACCGGCCATAGTTGTAATTTTAACAGCCTCAGTCGCAGGTAAACTTTCGTTTCTACTTACTACTTCCTGTACTACGTTTCTAGTGATTTCTTCGAAAACAGTTTCGATTACTGAACCTGTTTGCATCGCAGCCGGACGACCGTAATCTCCTGCTTCACGAATAGATTGCACAATTGGCACTTCGCCAAGGAATGGTACGCCTAAGTCTTCTGAAAGATTTCTGGCACCTTCTTTTCCAAAGATATAGTATTTATTTTCAGGTAATTCTTCCGGTGTGAAGTATGCCATGTTTTCAATAATTCCTAAAACAGGAACATTTATAGCTTCAGACATGAACATCGAAACTCCTTTTTTAGCATCGGCCAAAGCTACTGCTTGTGGAGTACTTACTATTACAACACCCGTAATTGGCAATGATTGCACGATTGAAAGGTGAATATCTCCTGTTCCCGGTGGCAAATCGACTAACATGAAATCCAATTCTCCCCAGTCCGCATCAAATATCATTTGGTTCAACGCTTTGGAAGCCATTGGTCCTCTCCAAATTACCGCTTGACTTGGTGCTGTGAAAAATCCAATTGAAAGAATTTTTACTTCATAACTTTCAACCGGTTTCATTTTTGATTTCCCATCAACTGTTACAGAGATTGGTTTTTCATTTTCTACGTCAAACATGATTGGCATGGATGGTCCGTAAATATCGGCATCCAGAATTCCTACCGAAAAACCCATTTTTGCTAATGATACCGCTAGATTTGCAGTAACAGTAGATTTTCCTACTCCACCTTTACCAGACGCAACTCCGATAATATTTTTTATTCCCGGTATTGATTTTCCTTTGATTTCTGGTTTGTCCGGAACCTCAACTTTACTATTGATTTTGATTTTTGCATCCGGAGATACTAATTCAAGAATTGTTTTTTTGATATCGTCTTCTGCACGTTTTTTAATGTGCATCGCCGGTGTGTGCAATACTAAATCCACTACAACCTCATCACCAAAAGTAATCACATTTGCTATTGCACCACTTTCAACCATATTTTTCCCTTCTCCAGCTATAGTAATCGTTTCTAAAGCTTTAAGAATGTCTTTTCTATCTAATTTCATTTTTAGTTTACTGTTTTATATTGGCATTTTAGCGCCAGAATATTATCTTTATTTAAACTGATTTCAGATTACAAAGATACTATGAAAAGTTCTTATTATAAAGAATTTGTATTGCATTTATTGATGAAGAAATTGAGGGCGGTTATTCGAGAAAATATCGCTTTTGGACCACTACAAACCTGATGTATTCACTCTTACCGATTACTCAATCCTAACTTCCGGTTGCCAGAAATGTTTTTCGAAATCCACAATTTGGTTATCAACAACTTCTATGCCTTCGTTTTCCAATAATTGCTGCATCAAATTGGTTCCGTCAAAATGAAGTTTACCTGTGAGCAATCCTTTTCGATTGACCACGCGATGCGCCGGAACATCTTCAAGATTATGCGAAGCATTCATTGCCCAGCCCACCATTCGAGCAGAACGAGCAGTTCCTAAAGCTTTTGCAATAGCACCATAAGAAGTGACTTTTCCGTAAGGAATTTGTCTGGCGATGGCGTACACACGTTCAAAAAAGTTGTCGTTTGACATATTTATAAAATCAGATAAAACGGTATTTTTATGCTGTTTAAAACTACCTCAAATAATATCGAATAATATTAATCAAGGTAATTAAAGCTATCAATCCTGTTATACTTCCTATGATAGTATTCATGTTTTTCATCATATAATTCGTTTTATCTTCTATTTTCTGGAAGAAAGTGATATATAAATAAAAAACTAGAAAAGAACCCAATACCACACCCGTTACAAAAATAAAAACATGTGAAATATCAAACACAAACAAATTATAAGAAGCTAAAGTGATACTTACAAAAACATAATATGGAATGGGGAAAAAATTAAGTGCAGAGAGTAACATTCCAAGAAAAAAACGAGTAGAAGTACTCTTCTTTTTGATTTTCCCTTTCTTCGCTTTTGGCTTTTTGGCAATCAGCAAGAAATAAATGGTTAATACTGAAAAGATAACAAATCCTACTTCTCGCAGTAAAACAATCACATCCGGTCTGCCTTCAATGTACCTGGCAAATAATATGGCCAGTGTCGCTTGGAAAAAAATTACAATTACCGCTCCTAAAACAAACCAATACGCGCTTATCTTTCCTTCTCTCAGATTCACTTTGGCGGCTGTCATATTGATTAATCCAGGAGGTGTAATCCCTACAAAAGCAGTAACAAAACCCAAAAACAAGGAAGTAATTAAATTCATAGGCAAGATACGAGGATCAAAAAAGCAAAATTATTCTTTAATTTTAAATCGAATATACGTAATTGCTTTGTTAATTTCCAAATATTGTTTTTCATAAAAAGTTTGAAATGCAGTCACTTCTTCCGGACTTCCCTCATTTACATACACATTATGATTGGCATATAAAACTTCGTGTCCTTCACCGTGCAATAACCCAAGAGTGTATCCGTGCATGAACTCGCTGTCGGTTTTTAAGTTTACGACACCTTCTTTTTTAAGGATTTTTTTATACAATTGCAAAAACTCCGAATTGGTCATTCTGTGTTTTGTGCGTTTGTATTTGATTTGTGGATCCGGAAAAGTAATCCAGATTTCGTCCACTTCATTTTCGGCAAAAATGTGGTTGATTAATTCAATTTGAGTTCTGATGAAAGCCACATTATGCAATCCGGTTTCAACAGCAGTTTTGGCACCACGCCAGAAACGTGCTCCTTTGATATCGATTCCCACGAAATTTTTATTTGGATATCTTTCGGCAAGACCTACTGAATATTCTCCTTTTCCACAGCCTAATTCCAGCACTAATGGATTATCATTTTTGAAGAATTCCGAATTCCATTTACCTTTAAGCGGAAACAAATCTCCTACTACCTCTTCTCTCGTTGGCTGAAAAACGTTATTGAATGTTTCGTTTTCCTTGAACCTTTTTAATTTATTTTTGCTTCCCACTTTTTCAGAATATTTCGGCAAAATTAAGGAAATATATAAGACCGAATGGTTTGCCAGAGAAAAAATAAAGAAAATCATTCCGAAAATCTTCGCAATTGTAAAATTATTTTTTCGGTTGCATCGTATTTATAAGAAAGTCTTCCATAAACACAATTGTTTTTTCATCATTTTCTCAATTTTCCTGAAACAAATAAAATCAGAAAATTAACATAATACACTAAAAATAAGCGATTTGAAAGCAAACACATTGTTAATTCACTTTACACCAAGAATATATTTCTTTACCTTTATATAAATAATTATGCCATGAGAAAATATGTTTTATCCATAGCAGTTATATTATTTGGCTTTTCGCTTGTCACTGTTTACCATAACAGAAATGAAAATCTGACGGCTAAGATGATTGCTTTTGCCCTGTATGTCTTTCAGGAATCTACTGATGACAAATCCATTGACAGCACTGATGTTGTCCGTTTTTTCAAAAAATATCCCAATTTAAAAAAACACCAGTCAGACGTTAATGCTTTGTACAAAAAACGAAATTACACTTCTATTTGGTTTGATAAAAAAGGGCTCATTGAGTTTGCCAATTTGTTATACTCCAAAGTAAATAAGCTGGAGGAAGAAGGTTTAAAATCCCAAATTGCATACAAAGAAAAAATTGATGCTGTTTTTAATGATACTAATTCAGATGATTTATCCCAAATTGAAACAGAACTCATGCTGTCTTCCATGTATGTTTTTTATGCTAAAAAAGTATACAAAGGAATTGACATTGAAAAAACAGATGAAATGGGATGGTTTTTACCCAGAAAGAATCTGTCCTATGAAAATCTTTTAGACTCTTTATTAGTTGATCCCAAATTATTAAGCAAGAATGAACAACTGTTTGGACAATATTACAAACTGCGCGAAGTATTAAAAAGATACCGTCAAATAGAGAAAAAAGGCGAATGGAATCCCATAGCAATAGATTCATTGGAAAGAGTATTCAAACCAAAAGACAGCTCAAAAACCATTGGACAAATCAGACAGCGACTTGCCGTTACAGGTGATTTAAAACTGGACTCTAAAAGCAATGTGTACGATGCCGAATTAATGGCGGGCATCTTGAATTATAAAAAGCGAAATGGCTACAAAACAGATTATCTCATTGCATCCAAGCACATTCAACGCATGAATATCCCCATCGAGAAATACATTAAGACCATTATAGCAAATATGGAACGCTGCCGATGGATTGACCCAAAGCTCACAATAGCAGACGAACACATCATTATAAACATCCCATCCTATAAACTCTTTTACAAAAAAGATGGCGTAAATATATTAGAATCAAAAATACTTGTAGGGAAAAACATGACTGAAACAGTTGTTCTCAGCAGCAACATAACCAAAATAGTATTCAGCCCTTATTGGAATATTCCTAAAAGTATCGTCGAAAATGAATTAAAGGATTTAATGACTTTAAACGAAGACTATATGACTACCCATAATATCGAATGGAACAATGGGAATCCCAGACAAAAACCCGGCCCTAGAAACTCTTTGGGACTCGTTAAGTTTGTCTTTCCAAACTCGGATGATATTTATTTACACGATACACCTTCCAAAGATTTATTTCAATACGAATACCGAGCTTACAGTCATGGTTGCATTAACATTGAAAAAGCCAAAGAACTAGCGTTGTTGATTTTAAAAGACGATCCGGATTGGCCAATCGAACGCATCAATGAGGCCATGAAAGGCGAAAAAGAAACGCCTTACATCCTGAAAAAGAAAATTCCAATTCACATTGGCTATTTCACCGCTTGGGTAAACGATTCGGGAGAAATTAATTTTTATAACGACATCTACATAAGAGACGAACGTCTAGCAGAACTCCTTTTCTCCGATGATTCTAAATAAACTTATTGTTTGGACTGCCTCGTTTTATCACCCTATTTTACTTTCATTGAAATAGACATCACAATTCACTTTTACTTCTATATAGTGCCAATGTAGTAGCGCTTTAACATTTATCTATTTCATCTAAAAAACGATACAAATCAGTAAAACCAATGGTTAAAGTCTCTAGATTAAAAATAATTTAGTTTTAAGTATTTAATAATCAATTTATTATAAAAACGTTTCTTTTTTTAATTACATTTATATTCTAAAATCCAACTTATGAAACTAAAACCATACCCAATTAAAACACAACTCGTGTTGGTATCTTCCATTTTGTTGCTAGGTGCTTTTAACACTTCTGAAAAATCAGATCTGCTCCTTTCCGGGATTAACAAGGAAAACATGGACACATCTGCTAAACCAGGTGATAATTTTGATGCCTATGTCAACGGAACCTGGAAAAAAAATACAAAAATACCAGATGACAAAGCCTCTTATGGTGCTGGCTATATGGTTTATGAAAAATCACAAGAAGACGTTAAAGCCATTATTGAAGCTTCTTCCAAAGGTGATTTTGCAGCCGGTTCCGATGAACAAAAAATTGGGGACTTTTATGAAGCCTTCATGGATACTAAAACGAGGGATCAAAAAGGAATTACACCCTTACTTCCGGAATACAAAAAAATTGATGCAATAAACAACTATACTGATCTGGCTGCTTATTTTGGATATGCGAATAAATCCGGAAGCAACATTCCTTTTTCCGTTTCGGTAATGGAAGATTTAAAAGATCCAACCCAATACATGCTTATTTCTTGGCAAGGTGGTTTAGGATTGCCCGATAGAGAATATTACTCGCTTGAAGATGCCAAATCTAAAGAAATTCAAAAAAAATATGTAACCCATATTGAGAAGATGTTGCAACTTGGTGGAATAGCCAATGCACCTGATTTATCTAAAAAAATCATGGCATTAGAAACTGTTTTGGCTGCCCAACACATGAAAAAAGAACAAACCCGTGACATTGTAAAACTGTACAACAAATATGCTATTAAAGATTTGAGCCAACTTATGCCTGATTTTAATTGGGCCAGCATGTTACAGAACGCCGGAATCCTGAACCAACAAAACATCGTCGTTGCACAAGTTGATTACATCAAATCGCTCAACACAATCATAAAAACAACACCTTTAACCACTTGGAAAGCCTACCTGAAATGGAATGCCATTCATGGATCGGCAACATCATTGAACACCGCTTTAGACAATGAAAATTTTGATTTCTATGGCAAAACCCTTAACGGGATACAAGTAAAACAACCGTTATGGAGAAGAGGTGTTGACAGAGTAAACAATAGCCTTGGTGAAATTGTTGGAAAGGTTTATGTAAAAAAACACTTCTCTCCTGAAGCCAAAGAACAAGTAACACTTTTGGTTAAAAATCTTCTTAAAGCTTACGGGGAAAGCATAAAAAATCTGGATTGGATGAGTCCTGAAACTAAAAAACAAGCCTTAGACAAACTCTCTAAATTCACTCCAAAAATTGGTTATCCTGACAAATGGAGAGATTATTCTACCTTGAAAGTCGTAAAAGGCGACTTGTACGGCAACCAACAAAAAGCCACCGCTTTTGAATACAACAGACAAATTAATAAATTAGGAAAACCTGTAGACAGAACCGAATGGGGAATGACTCCACAAACCGTAAACGCTTACTACAATCCTCCACTTAATGAAATCGTATTTCCTGCAGCCATACTACAGCCACCTTTCTTTGATGTAAAAGTGGAAGGTGCTGCAAACTATGGCGGAATTGGCGCGGTAATAGGGCATGAAATTGGTCATGGTTTTGATGATCAAGGAAGCACCTTTGATGGTGACGGAGTGTTGCGCAATTGGTGGACACCTGAAGATTTAACTGCTTTCAAACAAAAAACAGGCGCATTAGTTGCGCAGTACAATGCTTTTAAAGTATTTCCAGATCTTAATGTGAATGGTGAATTTACCCAAGGGGAAAACATAGGCGATTTAGGCGGATTATCCATTGCTATAAAAGCCTACAAAATGAGTCTCGAAGGAAAAGAATCGCCTGTTTTAGAAGGTTTCACCGGTGAACAACGCGTGTTATTAAGCTGGGGACAATGTTGGTTAGATAATACTCGTGATGAAGCTTTGCGAAATCAAATCGCTACTGATCCACATTCGCCGGCAAAATTCAGAGTTAATGGTGTAGTGCGCAATATTCCTGAGTTTTATACCGCTTTCAACATACAACCTACCGATTCCTTGTATCTGGCTCCTGAGAAAAGAGTCAAAATCTGGTAATCATACGATGTATTCATAATAAAAAACCTCTGCTAAAAAGCAGAGGTTTTTTTATGTAAAAAAGAAATCCTACCAGAAATCGTAAAAGGATTTATTGTTTCGATTTCAATCTTTTTATCATGGCATCTTCGATAGAAGCCTTAACTTTTATGACTTCACTCGAGTTGTCATTTGGAATCGTCATAGACAAAACGTAGTGTTTTATTTTCCACTCCTTGCCTATTTTTACCAAAACACCCGAGCCACGGCAAATCTTCATTTGGGTATTCAACAATTCATCAAACCAAGCAGTTTTACCCGTTTTATCAAAATAAATGTGGCGCTCCAAAGCAGTAAAACTCCACGCTTTCCCTTTATCAAAATGCGGTTTTGCATACGCCTGAAAATCCTTTTTATTCCAATTCTCGGTCGCATCGGTACCAATGAAAATAGCATCCTCTGTCATCAAACTAAAATAAGCATTATAATTAGCTTCTGCTGCGGCTTTATGCCAAGCATCAAGAGTGGAATTGATGTTTGCTTTTTCTTTAGTATTGTCTTGATCTGTAGAAATAAAGGAGGAAAACAGCAAAATACTTAAAGAGAACAACATTATTTTTTTCATAATTTTTGGATTTTCAGAAATTTATTGGATAAAAAAATTTGGTTTAAAAATAAAATAAAAAAATTAAACAGCTAATTTACAGCTACTTAAATCCCGTAAAAGATTGAATTTTACTCTAAAAGTAAAGATACTGTTTTAATCTTAAAAAACACAGCCTCTGCAGCACTGGTAGTACGATACGGGATTTGACGTATTTTTGTAATGCCTTAAAAGAATTCTTTTACCCGTTAAAATTCAACCTATGAGAAAGTTATGTTCCCCAATACTGATTATTGCTTTTACAATGCTGTTGACTATTGTTTCCTGTAAAAAGAAAAATAATCCCGATTCCTCTAAGAATCAAACCAGTTTAAATACCGTTGAAATTGCTTTTGACAGCACACAGCTTACTACTTTTTTTGAAAAATATCCAAAACTGAAAAATTACCAAGCTGATGTAGAAAAATTATACCGCAAACATCAATTTCATTACATCTGGTTTGACAAGGACGGACTCAATGAATTTGCAGGTTTGCTATACAACAAAGTGAATAATTTGAGTCAGGAAGGAATTGAAACTGAGATTCCGTACAAGGAAAAATTAGATGACATTTATGATAATCCGGAGGACAATCAAAAAGCAAGTATTGACACCGAGTTATTGAGCTCCGCACTGTACTTTTTCTACACGAAAAAAGTATACGATGGAATCAGCACTCAAAAATCAAAGGATTTAGGATGGTTTTTGCCTCGAAAAAGACAATCGTATGTCAATTATTTAGATTCATTGTTAATCAATCCTTCTTTAATCAACAAAGAAGAAAAAGGTGTATTGAAACAGTATTACCTGCTGAAAGATGTCTTGCAGGAATACCGCAAAATAGAAAAAAAGGGCGGATGGAAAGCCATCGCTATAGACACAACGGTCAAATCCTATAAACCCGGAGACAGTGCCGCAGCCATTGCACAAATCAGAACGCGCCTGTTTATCACGGATGATATTTCCCGAGATTCTAAAAGTGCCGTTTATGATGATGAATTAGCAACCGGGATTTTGAAATTCAAAAAGAGAAGTGGCAATTTGCTGAACAAAACGATTCTGCCGGAACACATCAATTATATGAATGTAACGGTTGCGGAACGCATTAAAACCCTAATGGTCAATATGGAACGTTGCCGATGGATTTCGAATGACATCACCAAATCCAAGGAATTAATCGTGGTGAATATTCCAGCATATGAACTGACTTTTTTCAGAGACGGAAAACCAGAATTACGCTCTAAAGTTGTGGTGGGAAAAGCGATGCACAAAACCGTTATTTTTAGTGCTCCTATGAAGTACATCGTATTCAGACCCTATTGGAATGTACCGACCAGTATTTTAAAGAAAGAGATTCTTCCTGCTATTGAAAAAAATCCAAATTACCTCGCCGAGCACAACATGGAATGGAAAGACAGCAATGTAAGACAAAGACCAGGGCCTGAAAACTCATTGGGATTAGTGAAATTTTTATTCCCAAATTCGAATGCGATTTATTTACATGATACACCATCCAAAAGTTTATTTGGTAAAGAGGACCGCGCTTTTAGCCACGGTTGCATTCGTGTCGCCAAGCCAAAAGAACTAGCCGCCGCGATTATGAAAGATGACAAGAAATGGAATCCTGAAAAGATAGAAAGCGCGATGAACGGCGGAGAAGAATATTGGTACACGCTCAAAAACAAAATTCCGGTATACATTGGTTATTTCACTGCTTGGGTAGATGCGGACGGCGTGGTTCATTTCTATGAAGATGTCTATAAAAGAGACGAAGCATTAGCAACCTTATTGTTTGACAAATAAAAGCACACCCTCTTCCTACAGAGAATAACAACCAAAAAAAAAATGACACTATCCTATAAAGACAGTGTCATTTTTTGTTTGCCAAAAGGCAACTATTTAATACGCTTTCTGTTTTTCGAAAGCTGTGTCCAACACTTTTTTTATTTTGTCTAAGGCTCCGTGAAATGCTTTCTCTGTAGTATCGGCATGATTGGTAACCGCTACAGGTTGCATATTTACTGGACGGGCTTCGATAAGGCATCGTTTGTCGTTGATTCCGAATTTATCACTGTTTTCGTCTGCAAGATGCACTTCTAAACGGGTAACTTTATCTTCAAAACGCGCCAAAGCTGTTCCTAATTCCTCCGCTATATACGCTTTCAAACGTGCGTGTCCCTCTACATTGTTGTCTGTGTTGATTTGTACTGTCATGTTTTTATTTATTTAATGTTCTATTCTCAAATTTACCGATTGCAGTATAAAAAACCGAACCAATTAATAAAACATTGGGAAAATAAATAGCAGAAAAATCGAATTTAAGGAAGGGAATGGATTATCCATTTTCTAAATAATTATATATGAAGTCGTTCTCGGTTTCAAACTCTGAATCAAATTTTATTACAAATCGAGAAGTTAGTTTATCAACCCAAGTTTCAATTTCTAGTTTTGAATTTTAATTATCCAAAAAAAGCAACTATGAATTTAACATATGATGATTTAAGAATGGTTTTTAATAACTTCTTTAATGTACGAAGAGTTTAACCAATAACTTTTTTTCTTTTCCATTGATCCGAAAGGTGTTTCCATTAAATCAAAACTATTTATAGCTTTTGGCCTTACATGGCAAATTCTCTTATCTGATATTTTAATAAAATGATTAAAATCATTAGAAGTTATTTTCCCCTTTGTGTCTTCCCAAAAAAGTCTTGAAACCTCTATGTCGTTTACAGGCATTGTCCAAAAAAAGACTCCCTTAAGCCTTAAAACACCTTCAAAATCCTTCTGGAAAATAATAAAGAAAAATCTTTTTATTATTGTATTGTACCAATAGGAATCTTCCCATTCTTCATTAACAATTTCTTTATATTGAATTTGTCCAAAAGACATACTTTCTTTCAATGCCCCTGAATTTTCAAGCTTAATAGTTTTCATTAAAACATCCGCTTTCTCAAATTCTTCAATCTTTTTATTTGTAACTCCCATTATGAATTTTGAGAGAATATTTAAAATATTTTTTGCAGTTGGTTTATCAATTTTAAGTTTTTCAATTATTTCGTCTGTTGAAAACCCTATAAAAGGGTTAAATTTTTTGATTACTAAATCTTCAAAAGTTTCTCCTTCTTTATATTCATCTATTGATTTTACAATAGGTTCAACTTCTTTTAAATTTATTCTTTTATACTCCGCTTTAGGTTCAGATAGAGAGTTATCCTCATTTAAAATTTTATCATACTCGTCGTAGTCAATTAAAATTTCTTCATTGGTTAAACTTTTTTCAATAATGAAATTAAGATATTTAGATTTCAATGAAAAGGCTCTTTGCATTGCCATTTCACCAGAAAAAGGCTGAGATCTCAAAGAAGTATTATTAGCTCCTTTTGTACAAGCTCCTAAATAAAGAGTATCTCCTTCAGAAATTTCATGCGCCTTTCCATTTTTAATCTTTAGAACAATATTAGTCCAATCATCTTTTATTATTTTTAAATCTGTAGCTGGGAATTGCCAAAGTCTTATAATTTTGAATATATAATCAATATCTAATTTTTCTTGTTCATGCAGATAAAACATTAACAACAAAAGTTGGTTCTTCCTCCAAAAACTACTTGTATTAAAGTTTTCTTTATACTCTTTTTCAAAATCTATAATATTGAAAACAAGTCTTTCTTTTGATACAAAACCCTTTTTTATTTTTTTTAAAGGAGTGGTTTTTAACTCCATCCCAACCTTGTAAAAATCAGGTTCTGGCTTTGAATTAGGTTCGTATTTAAAGTACAGTTTTTCCACTTTTTGACCGAATCCTCCTTTTCCCTTAAAAATGCCATTATCAGTAATTGGCAAAACAATTGACAATGATTTATTTAGCAACAATGAAGCATATCCTACAATTGAATCAATACTACTGTCATCATATGGCAAAATGTTGTTACTCATTTTTACTGTTTATTTGATTATTAAGTACTTTTCCAATTTTTTCAATAACCCCAACTACTAATGCATTTCCCATAAAAAAGGCTCTTTTAGTATCTGTAATGCCATCTAATTTAGTATGATTATCTGGGAACATATTCAACCTTTCTAATTCAACAGGTGTAAGCCTTCTTAACCCCTTTTTGGTATTTACAACATGCTTAAATCTCGAAGCAGATTTACCTCCTTCACCTGTTATTATAGTTCGTGATGCATTATCTAATGCATCTGGAAAAATCATTGACCCTTCACTATAACTATACTCAAAATCACTTGCAGTTTTACGTATCTCTTTTTTTGAACCTTTCAAATATTCCCATTTAGGTAAATCATCAGCATCAATAAAAAAATCATCTGTTACTTCTCCATTTTGTAAAACATCTCTTAATACCGTTTTACTTCCATCATAATTTGGAACTGTTTTCATTGTATAAATTTTACCATTTATCAATAAGCCAGTATTAAGAAAAGGTGACAATTTCCCTCCTTTATTGAAGTTTTCTGTTATTTCTACCAAATCTCCATCTAATTTAAAAGAATTTGCATTTTTAATATTCTCTATAGTTACAGGAAAAGCATTTGCAATTGTTCCTTTTTCAAGTAGCCAATCTGCTTTTTCAGATTGTTTCATTTTTTTATAGATTTCGGTCGATTTATGGTATCCAAGAAAAAAAATTCTCCTTCTACGCTGAGGCATTCCGTATTCAGCGGCATTAATAACTCTCCACTCAACCGCATATCCTAAATCATCTAAACTCTTAAGCATAACAGAAAAATCTCTTCCTCTTTGACTAGATGGAGATTTTAAAAGTCTGTCAACATTTTCCAAAAACAAGTATTTTGGCTTATTTTTCTTTTCACTTAATATTTTATGGATTGACCACCACAAAACTCCTTTTTTTCCAATAAGCCCTTTCGAATTATGCAAAGTAGTTGCCACAGAATAATCCTGACAAGGAAAGCCTCCAACTAATAAATCATGATCTGGAATTTCTGAAATTGAAACTTGTGCAATATCCTTATTTGAATGATTTTCAGGGCCAAAATTTGCTTCATAAACCATTGAAGCATGCTGTATTTTTGTTGATGGTTCCCATTGATTACTCCATACAACATCATAATTTTTTGTTTTTTCTAAACCAAGTCGAAATCCTCCCACGCCAGCAAATAGCTCAACTACTTTTATTTTTTTAGATTCCATTTTTAAATTCATTGTTGTTAAAAAAAATTGGGAAATCAGTATCGAGTGCAAGGATTATTTTCTCCATTATTTCAATAGAAACATTTCTTTTTCCTTTCTCGATATCAGAAATATAATTCCTGTCAACATTCGAAATATTAGCGAGTTGCTCAATAGAAAAGCCTTTATTCTCTCTTAATTCTTTTACTTTATGACCGAATTTTTCTTTAATATCCATATTTGATAAAATTAGTTTTACGCCTACAATTGACCCGCCTACAATTGACCTCATTAATTTTTAGTTTTCAACCTGATTTTTTGATAAGTAAATTTATTCCACAAAAAAACGCTACTCTTTCGAATAGCGTTTTTTGAATTTTGTATCAATTTATGATGTGATTGCGTGGTTCTTCGCAATGACAATCGTGTGAGAAATCGAATGCCCTAGCCCTGATAACAGTGAAAATCCTTTATTTCCGACTTTTCGGCGGATATAAAGATTGTAACGGATAGCAGGAATAAGCTCCTAAAAATAAATCTTATTTAGGTGATTTTTGCAATTCGGTTACGCCCATATTGAATAAGGTAAAGGCCTGAATATCGACATTTTCCTGAATGGTTGCCGCTACGGATTTTCCGGCGCCGTGTCCTGCATTGATGTCAATACGGATTAGGGTTGGGTTTGTTCCAGTTTGTTTTTCCTGTAATTCGGCAGCAAATTTAAAACTGTGCGCCGGTACTACTCTATCATCGTGATCGCCCGTTGTCACCATGGTTGCCGGGTATTGAATCCCTTTTTGTATGTTGTGTACGGGAGAATATCCCTTGATGTAGTTGAACATTTCCTTGCTGTCCTGCGCCGTTCCGTAATCATACGCCCAACCTGCTCCTGCGGTAAAGGTATGGTAACGCAACATGTCCATCACGCCCACTGCCGGTAGAGCAACTCGCATCAAATCCGGACGTTGCGTCATGGTAGCGCCCACGAGCAATCCTCCGTTTGACCCACCACGAATGGCTAGATACTGCGAAGAACTGTATTTTTGAGCAATCAGGTATTCTGCCGCTGCGATGAAATCATCAAATACATTTTGTTTTTGCATTTTGGTTCCCGCATCGTGCCATTTTTTTCCGTATTCGCCACCACCACGTAAATTAGGCACAGCATAAACGCCTCCGTTTTCCATCCAAACGGCATTAGCAATACTGAAACTTGGTGTCAAACTCACGTTGAATCCTCCGTAACCATAAAGCATCGTGGGATTTGTACCGTCAAGTTTCAATCCTTTTTTGTGGGTGATAATCATTGGGATTTTGGTTCCGTCTTTGGAGGTATAAAACACTTGTTTGGACTCGTATTGCTCGCTGTCGAAATCTACTTTTGGTTTTTGATACACCGCCGAAGTTCCGGTTTGTGGTTCGAATGAAAAAGTAGAACCCGGAGTAATGTAATTCGTAAACGAATAATACAAGGTTTTTTCTTTTTTCTTTCCGCCAAAACCACCGGCAGTTCCTACGCCCGGCAATTTAATTTCACGAACCAGTTTCCCGGAATAATCATATTGTTTCACCACCGAAACAGCATCTTTCATATAATTAGCAAAGAAATACCCGCCACCTGTTGATGGAGACAACACATTTTCCGTTTCTGCAATAAAGTCTTTCCAGTTTTCCGGCTTTGGGTTGTTGACATCCACGGTAACGATGCGTTTGTTGGGCGCATTCAAATCGGTTTCTATGAATAATTTTCCGCCTTCGTTTTCGATGATGTTGTTGCCGCTTTTGAAATTATCCACAATAGTCACAATAGGACTGTTCGGTTTTGTCAAATCTTTGATGTACAACTCGTTTCCGTACGTAGAATTAGACGCTGTGATAACTAAATAACGGTCATCCTCAGTCACGCCACCGCCTACATAACGGCGTTTTTGATCGGCACCAAAAATTACTTTATCGTCTTTTTGTGCGGTTCCTAACTTGTGGAAATACAGTTTATGTTGGTCGGTTTTTGCCGATAATTCGCTTCCTTTTGGTTTGTCATAACTGGAATAGTAGAAACCTTCGTTTCCCTTCCAGGACACGCCGCTGAATTTCACATCAACAATAGTGTCTTCAATAATTTTTTGGGTAATGGCATCCATAATAATGACTTTTCTCCAGTCGCTTCCGCCTTCTGAAATGGCATAGGCTACTTTAGAACCGTCTTTAGAGAAATCCAATCCGCCAAGCGAAGTGGTTCCGTCTTTAGAAAACGTGTTGGGGTCCAAGAACACGGTTTCGGTTCCTTTGGCGTCTTTTCTATACAACACCGATTGGTTTTGTAAACCGTTGTTTTTATAGTAATACGTGAAATTCCCTTCTTTGAAAGGCGCTCCTATTTTTTCGTAATTCCACAGTTTTTCCATTCTTGCTTTTAACGCATCACGAAACGGAATTTGAGCCAAATATCCATAAGTCACTTCGTTTTGGGATTTTACCCAAGCACCAGTCTCAGCAGATTTGTCGTCTTCAAGCCAGCGGTACGGATCCGGAAGTTTAGTATCGAAATACACATCAACAGTTTCCCCTTTGGTGGTTACGGGATAAGTTACCGGTTTTTGGTTTTGTCCAAAAGTCGCCATTGCAGAAGATACAGCCATTATTAAAAAAGTTTTTTTCATTAGTTAATTTTTTAGGTTGTTACAAAAATAAGGAAATAGTTAGTGTTCTAAAGTTGACCAAGTCTTAAATAAAACCAAAAAAAACGCTACTCTTTCGAATAGCGTTTTTTTTTGCTCAAGCAAATGAATTACAAATTAAAATTCACACCTAAAACGATGTTTCTTCCAATGTTTGGAATACCATCTGTTTTTAGACGGGAAAGATGCGCAATGTATCTTTTATCAAATAAATTATTCCCGTTGATATTGACGTCAAAAGCGGTTTTACCCAATTTTACAGTTCCGCCAAAACCTAAATTTACTAAGTTATACCCATTCGATGCTGTTTCAAATCCGCTTACATTTTTTTGATTGAAGGTACTGGAAACATTCAAAGTTGCAAAACCATCTTCCAACCACTTCTTGATTTTGAATTCGGTTCTAATGGTGTTGTTCCAATTGTTAGCAGGGATTAACGGCAAGTAATCTCTCCCGACGCTTCGGGATTCTTTTTCGCCGGTCACGGTTTCAAAACTGGTTTCAAAATGCAACCAATCCAATGGATGCGGGTGAAAATGCAGTCCAACTTCACCTCCATATAATTTGGCGTTATTCTGAATATAATCAAAAACAGCATTTTCGTCAATCACTGCTCCTGTTGGAGAAGTGTAGATATAATTATTGATGTGATTGTAAAATCCGTTTACAAAAAACTCAAAATGATCCGTTTTGTATTCTAAATTTAAATCCGTTTGCACGTTTTGCTCGGTTTCTAAATCACTGTTTCCTACTTCATAGCGATTCGTTCCTTCATGCACTCCATTGGAAGTTAATTCGGCAAGATTTGGCGCTCTAAAGCCAGAAGCAACGTTCAAACGCAACGTCAAATCATCAGTCAGATTGGTTTTATAACCCAACGACGCATTAAAACTGTCGTATGATTTATCGATGGCTTCAAAAGAGCCTTCTTCGCCTGCAATTCCTTGCGCATCAGTAGTAATTTTTCTATTGTCGAAACGCAATCCTGCTTGCAACACATTGGAATTCCACTCATAATTAGCCGTTCCAAAAATACCAAAATCATTCGTAACAGCATCCGGAATTAAATATTCTTCTCCTGAATTCGTATTGGTTTGGTACATTCCTTGAACTCCCACTATGGTTTCTATTTTTCCCATTTTTGGCAAATGGTATTTTGCGTTGTAATTGAAAGTCTTCAATTTCATATGTAAAACGGCCACATTGCTGTCTTCAAACTCACTTCGATCATTGGCAACATAACCCAAATCAAGATCCAGTTTTGATTTTTCGAAAAAGAAAACATTGTTTAAACTCAATAAATGATTGAAAACGCCTTGTTTTGGAAATCCGGTTTTCTTACTCGTCGATTGGTCTGCTCCCGACGCTTCGGGACCATCTTCCGGAATTCCTAAATCCAATTCATTGTAATTGTAACGCAATACACTTGAGAACTTGGCATTACTGTAACCAATTCCTGTTTTGAAATCAGTTTCATTGTAACGAGTATTTGTCACTCGGTCACCCTCGGCAATTTTATAATCAGAATGCGTGTTGTAACTTCCACGAGCCATGAATTTCCAGTTGTCTGTAGATGTTTTCAAACCTAAAGAAGAACTGCTTCCTTCAGTATTCGAGAAATATTTTTGACTGAAGTTCGCTTTAAATGTATTCGCATCAGCAAATTTTTCGGGGTTAAAATACAAAACACCACCCAAAGCATCGGAACCGTACAACAACGAAGCAGGTCCTTTTATTACCTCAACGCTTTCTATTCCTGAGTCGTTCAATCCCAAACCGTGTTCGTCACCAAACTGTTGATTTTCTATTCGAACACCTTGAGAATACACCAAAACACGATTGCCGCTCAAACCACGAATCACCGGTTTCCCGATAGATGTTCCGGTAGAAACCTGAGAAACTCCGGGAATAGTTGCTAATCCTTCAATCAAAGTGGCAGTTCCTTTTCTTTGCAAATTTTTGATGCTTTCATGCTCCACTTTCATCACGTTCTGTGATTGTATTTTATTGAAAGCGGTAGAAACAATAACTTCATCCATTTCGAAAATTGCTTCTTCAAGGATTATATCAAGTGTGTTTTCTTTTTGAAGACTGTTTATGGTTTTATTTTGGGTTGCAAATCCTACGAATGTAAAGCTGATTTTTAAGTTTCTATTTGGAAGATTGGAAAGTGTGTATTTTCCGTTTTCATCTGTAGTGGTTCCTTTATGCAATTCTGATGCATATACCGAAACGCCTTTTAGGGGTTGGTTTTTTAAATCAGTTACGGTTCCTGAAAGGGTATTTTGTGCTTGAAGCATCGCCGAAAACCCCAAGAATAGGGCTATGATAAATTTTTTCATTGAAAATGATTGTAGTATTCCTGCTGTCAGCTTTCTCCAAAGGAGAGGGAACCGAGACCGGAATTATTTAGTAAATAAAACGTGTGAAACGTGCTGAAATAAATTCAACAGAAGCTGAAATAAATTCAGCAGAAGCTGAAATAAATTCAGCAGAAGCTGAAATAAATTCAGCAGAAGCTGAAATAAATTCAGCTTAAACTATTTACAGGTGGTCCGCGATGGGAATACAAACTGCCGGAAAACGAAATAATGGTTTCCGTTGCAGTAAAAAAATAAGGGATTTCTTCAATACTGGAATACAATTGATAGGAGAAATCTTTTGGAGTTATGTAACTGCCTAAAGCAAATTCACATACAAAACAGTGCTCTAATTTGTGGTGTTGGTGCGTTATCTCCGTACCTGTAACATTGTATTTATGGTGGCATTGCTTTTGGGAAAGCTGTTTTGCCAAATGCTCATACGTATGCAATGACTGGAACAGCAATGAAAACAATACTGTAATAACCAGAGAAAGACTTAGTATGAGTTTATTCTTTTTCATTCGAGCCAAAGGTAACAAAAACAGGAAAAAAGAAAACCATTTGTCTCACAAAATATATTTTTGCGAAACAAATGGTTTCATTTTAAAATAAAATTTGATTTATACCAATTTGGCTGCAATCAAATATTCTGCTATTTGTATTGTGTTTGTCGCTGCTCCTTTTCTCAAGTTGTCTGCAACAATCCACATATTCAATGTGTTTTCCTGGCTTTCGTCACGACGAATTCTACCTACAAAAACCTCATCTTTTCCTTGCGCATACATTGGCATTGGGTACGTATAAGTATCATTATTATCCTGAACCACCACTCCATCGGTATGATGCAAAATGTTTCTCACTTCATTTACATCAAAATCATTCGAGAATTCTACGTTTACCGCTTCACTGTGTCCGCCTACAATTGGCACACGAACTGCAGTTGCTGTAACGGCAATCGTGTTGTCACTTAAGATTTTTTTGGTTTCACGAACCAGTTTCATCTCTTCTTTAGTGTATCCATTCTCTTCGAAAGAATCACATTGTGGAATCGCATTTCTGTGAATTGGGTATTTGTACGCCATTTCACCTTGAACACCTGCGTATTCATTTTCCAATTGTTGCACTGCTTTTACACCTGTTCCAGTGATGGATTGGTAGGTAGAAACAATTACACGTTTGATGTTGTATTTTTTGTGCAAAGGAGCCAAAACCAACACCATTTGTATCGTAGAACAGTTAGGATTTGCAATGATTTTATCTGCTGCAGTCAATTCAGTTGCATTAATTTCCGGAACGATTAATTTTTTGGTTGGGTCCATTCTCCAAGCCGATGAATTATCGATTACAGTTGTTCCTGCTGCCGCAAATTTTGGAGCCCACTCCAATGACGTATCGCCACCTGCAGAGAACAAAGCAATATCCGCTTTCATATCTACTGCCGTTTGCATGCCCACTACTTTATATTTTTTACCCTTGTATTCAATTTCTTTACCCACTGATCGCTCAGAAGCAACCGGAATTAATTCTGTTACAGGGAAATTTCTTTCTGCCAAAACTTTCAACATTACCTCGCCAACCATTCCGGTAGCGCCTACAACTGCTATTCTCATCTTATATTTATATTATTGAATATTAAATTTGAAGTACAAAAGTAAGTAATATTGAAATCAAAACAAGGGTGTTAACAAAAAATAACAAAATGTTAAATTTATAACATTTGATTGAAAAACATGAAAAAAGAAAGTAAAATTGTTTCGAGTACTAATTTTTTTGAATGGTAAAGCTTGTGAAATAACGTTCTATATAATTTTTGAACCATATAAGAAGTTAAGAAGATTAAGTTTTAAAGTGCTTCTCAATGTATCTTAATTTCTTAATGGTAAAATAGCCCCTACTGTTTTAGACAAAATTTTAAAGAAAAACCGCCTCAATTACGAAGCGGTTTAGTCCTGAAATTAATTCAGGATAAATTAGAATATATAATGTAGCGGAAATTATTTTTTCAATAAATCTCTAATCTGAGTCAATAATTCTTCTTGAGTAGGACCTGCTGGAGCAGCAGGAGCGACTTCTTCTTTCTTTTTAGCTTTTTCAGCAGCTCTTAAAACAACAAAAATAAAGAAAGCAATAATGATAAAATTAATAATCGCCTGTACCAAGTTTCCATAAGTAATTACAGCGGCACCGGCAGTTTTAGCAGCAGCCAGCGTTTCGTAACTATTTCCGTCTAAGGTTACGAATTTCTGGGTAAAATCAATTCCACCAGTTAGCAAACCTACAATTGGCATAATAACATCATCGACGGCAGAACCCACGATTTTACCAAATGCACCACCAATAACAACTGCAGTTGCCAAACTTAAAACATCTCCTTTCATTAAAGAAGCTTTGAAATCACTGAAAAATCCCATAATTTTTTTTTTAGATTGTTAAAATTTATGCCTAAACTAATTAAATTTTAACATATTTTTAATGTTTTATACAAAAAATTAATAATTATCGATAAAATACACGTTTTACCCGTTGAGAAACACTGGTCAGAATTTCATAAGGAATTGTGTCTAGTTTTTGTGCCATATAAGTTACTGTTGGGTATTCGCCAAAAATAATTACCTGATCACCTTCTGAACATTCTATGTCAGTAACATCAACCATCAGCATGTCCATACAGATACTGCCAACAATGGATGCTTTTGATTTTTTAATCGTTACAAAACCTAAACCATTTCCCCAAGCTCTAGAAATACCATCGGCGTATCCAATAGGAATTGTGGCTATTTTTGTGGGTTTCTCCGCAATGAATCGTCTGCCATAACCCACACTTTCACCGGCGGCAATACTTCTGATTTGTGAAATCACGGATTTTAACGTACCCACATTTTCAAGGTGTTTTTGTTCTTCGGCATCATTCGAAACTCCATAAAGACCAATTCCCAAGCGCGTCATGTCGTATTGTGAATCCGGATAATTACTGATTCCTGAAGTATTCAAAATATGTCGGAGTGGTTTTATTCGTAATTCTGACATCAATTTAGACGATAATTTTTCGAATAAATCTATTTGTGAATGTGCAAAATCCTTGAATTCCAGGTCATCACTTGTGGCCATGTGTGACAAAATACTTTTTACTTTAACGGTTTGATTTCCTTTTAAAGTCGCTATCAAATCATCAATCGTATTGTTCTCAAAACCCAAACGATGCATTCCCGTGTCGAGCTTAATGTGTATCGGAAATTGATTTAAATTCTTTTGTTCGGCAATTTTAAGGAACGCATGAAGTCCTTTTAAACTATAAATTTCAGGCTCTAATTGGTGTTGAATAATCGCAGAAAAACTGGTCGTTTCAGGATTTAAAACCATAATAGGCAAATGAATTCCTGCGCTTTTCAGCGAAATTCCTTCATCGGCAAAAGCCACACCCAGATAATCCACTTTGTGATGTTCCAGTAATTTAGCAATTTCAAAACCGCCATTTCCATATCCGAAAGCCTTGACCATGACCATAATCTTGACATTCGGCTTCAATTTTGATTTAAAGAAATTCAGGTTATGACTAATCGCATTCAGGTTGATTTCCAGAACAGTTTCATGGGTTTTCTCTTCTAACAAAGAGACAATTTCCTCAAATTGAAACGTTCTCGCTCCTTTGATTAGAATGGTTTCATTGGCAAAATTCAAATCATCAAATTTTGATATAAACTCGGCTGTATTTTTATACGTTATGCAATTGGCAAACTTTTTTTCAAATGCTGAAATGGTTTCTCCAATCCCAATAACGCGGTCAATTTTATTAGAAACAATCAACTGGGAAACTTTAGCATACAATTCGTCATTAGACAAACCGCTTTGAAAAATATCCGAAAGAATCACCGTTTTCTTCTTGTATTGCTTTTGACTTTCGAGAAAATCCAACGCTATTTTCAACGACTGAAAATCGGAACTGTAACTGTCATCAATAATACTGCAGTTGTTGATTCCGTTCTTGACTTTCAAACGCATTTCTACCGGGTACAACAATTCCATTCTATTTTGAATGGTTTTTTCATCGTATTTAAAATACAATAAAACCATCAAACAGGAAATCGCATTTTCAACAGATGCTTTATCCTGAAAAGGAATTATCAGTTTGAATGAATCTCCTTTATATCGGTATTGAATGGTGGTGGTGTCGTTTTTTATCGTTGCATTATAGACAAAAACATCCGCTTCTTGTGAGTCAAAACTCCAAGTAAACACATTTGTTTTTGGAAAAATAATGGCATCAACCATTTCGTTTTTTTGATAAATAACCACTTCTGAATCTTCAAAAAGGGTAATTTTCTCTCTTATTTTATTCTCTAAACTTATAAAACCTTCATCATGTGCAGAACCAATGCTGGTAAGAATCCCAATCGTAGGCTTGATTATTTTCTGCAGTTTTTCCATTTCGGAATGGGTAGAAATTCCGGCTTCAAAAATCCCAAGATTATGTTGCTCATTGATTGCAATTATTGACAACGGAACACCAATTTGTGAGTTGTAACTCTTTGGACTTCGAATAATGTTATAATCCGGACTCAATAAAAAATTAAGCCATTCCTTAACTATCGTTTTACCGTTACTTCCGGTCAATCCAATAATAGGAAAATCAAAAAGACTGCGATAGTTTGCCGCAAATTGCTGTAAAGCGGTTAGTGTATTTTCGACAACAAAGAAATTAGCTTTGCCTTCACATTCTTCAGGAATATGGGTAACCACAAAATTCTGAACGCCAGTTGCAATTAAATCCTTGATGTACTGATGGGCGTCATTATTGGCTCCGACCAATGCAAAAAACAAAGTCTGCGGTCCGTTTTGCAAAGAACGACTGTCTATAGCAATAGCATCTATGGCTAAATTAGCGTTGTTACCAATGAATGTAGCAGGAATATTTTGAATACTTTTTAAGATTTTCTGGCTCATGGAATTAGAAAGAGTTTGGAGTAGATTTCTGGTATAGAAATTATTCTTTTAATAGTTCGCTATTATAAAACTTCCTCAAAAATAACACTTCTTTTCAAAACGATGACTTAGACACACTATAATTATACCCAATTCCGTTTATTTAAGAAAAATGGCTTATTGGCTTTTTTGTGGAAAATTTAAAAAAAAATTTCAAACCATTAAGAAATTAAGTTTCATTAAGAAGTAGCGATTAATGAAACTTAATTTCTTAATGATTTAACTATAAAATAGAATATGTTTCACAAAACATCCGGTAGAACAAAAAAGAAACAATAGCATTAGCTTTACTAATTTTGACAGATTACTTATATTTGTTTTTAGATAAAAATCAAACGTTTTGAAAAAAATCCTCCCATTGTTTTCCTATGTTTTCCATCCGATATTCATACCGGCAATGGCTACGTTGTTTTACCTTTATTTTAGCGGTGCTGATTTTGTAAGTCAAGAAAAACTATTTGTTTTGTTTCAAGTTCTGGTGGTAACGGTAATTCTGCCTTCTTTGGTGTTTTTATTATTACGCACGGCAGGAAACATAGATTCCATAATGCTTGCCGAAGTATCCCAACGCAAAATCCCATTAATACTTCACTGCTTTTTGCTTATTTTATTGGTAAAAAAAAGCATAACAATAGACCGATATCCTGAGTTGCATTTTTTTCTTTTAGGCGCACTTTTGAGCACTATATTGGCGCTTATTCTTTTGTTTGCTAATATAAAAGCGAGCCTTCACATGATAGCAATCAGTTCCTTGACGGTTTTTATAATTGGATTGAGTTTGCACCTTCAAATTCAAAACACATTTACAATTGCTGTTCTGATTCTCCTTAATGGTTTTGTGGCTTCCTCCCGATTAGAAATGAAAGCACACACCAATAAAGAATTGGTTATAGGTTTTATGTTCGGAGCAGTTCCTCAGTTGCTTTTGTTAGTGCTGTGGTTATAAAATGTAGAATATAATTCCAATATTCAGTGATTTCATATCAACCGATTCGTCATTGACTTTAGCAGATTTAAACAGCGAATTCAAACCGTAATAGGCGTATAAATTAATTGTATTGTAACCCGATGAAATATAAGCGCCATACTGAAATTTATTGAAATCTTGATTTCCCGTCACTACCACTTTCCCATCAGCACTATTGAAAATAGATCTGTCATAAAGCAAATAACTCAGCTTAAATCCTCCGTAAATTCTCCAAAATTTATGACTTTCATAAGTAGAAGTTCTCCATCTGAACTCCAGAGGAACATCAACAGAAAGCAGAGAGAATTTGTTTTTATCGTAAGCAATATCCGAATCGATAATAGTATATACCGGCGTTCCTGCAGGTGAAGAAATGGCTAGATTCTGATTGTAATTATTATATGAAAAACCAATACCGGAAGCTATAGCAACAGTTCGTTTTTTATTAATGGGCATATCTCTCAAAAAACCTGCCGACAGCCCCGAAGAAAACTTACTTTGCGTCACCCCGGACGGCTTATTCATCAAGGTATTATACGTTATTGCAAAATAAAACTGATCCTCTCTATACAAGGAATCAACCTTTATTTCCGGAGCATTTTCAGTTGTTGTATTTTCTTGTGAAAAAACATTCAAAACCGATAAAAGAAGAAAACAACTAAGAAAAATTCGCATATTGTTTTGGATTTAAATTGCTCAATGGTTGTTTAAAACACATTTCAGGTTTTAATTCTCATTATAACGTTACAAATATACCATTTTGATAGTTTTCTTATAGATTATGACAACAAATAAACTTTCATAAAAATGAGTCGATACAAAACCTCAAAAAAATAATTAACATATTGAATCCAACAAGTTTAATATTTTTCGAATAAATTGCTTGTTAAAAAATTAAAACCAATATTTTTACTTTAAAAATTTTAACGATTACTCAAAAACGTCTTCAAATCAGACTTAAAACAATACAACCATGCAAATTGGAATTATAGGATTAGGAAAAATGGGCTTCAACCTTGCCCTTAATTTACAGCGAAATGGTTACGACGTAGTAGCCCAAGATGTCAATACTGACTTCGTAGAGAAAATCGGTCAGGAAGGAATTACAACGGCACATTCTGTTAAAGAGTTATGTCAAAAATTAAACAATCGAAAAGTGATTTGGTTAATGGTTCCTGCAGGAGAAATTGTAGATGGAGTAATCACTTCATTGCTTCCTTTTTTAGAAAAAAACGACATTATCATTGACGGCGGAAACTCTAACTATAAAGATTCCAAACGCCGTTATTCCCAACTCAAGGAACTTGGTATTGACTTTTTAGACTGTGGAACTTCAGGCGGAACTTCGGGAGCGTTGAATGGTGCTTGTACAATGATAGGCGGAGAACCAGCCGTATTTGAATATGTAGCACAAGTTTTCAAGGATATTTCTGTCGAAAACGGACATCTTTATACTGGTGCAGCAGGAAGCGGACATTTCACAAAAATGGTTCATAACGGAATCGAATACGGAATGATGCAATCTATTGCTGAAGGTTTCGAAGTTTTTGAGCATTCTGAATTTGACATAGATTTCGAAAAAACAGCCAAACTGTTCAATCACGGTTCCGTTGTACGCAGTTGGCTAATGGAACTCACCGAAAATGCTTTTTCGAAAGACCCTAAATTAGACAGTATCAAAGGAATCATGCATTCTTCCGGCGAAGGAAAATGGACACTGGAAACCGCTTTAGATCTAGGCGTTCCTACTCCGGTTATTGCGTTGTCAATAATGATGCGTTACCGTTCCCAGATGCAAGATACGTTCTCCGGAAAAGTGGTAGCGGCACTTCGCAATGAATTTGGCGGCCATGCAGTCGAAAAAAATGAGTAATAGATTTTTTTATTCCATTTAAAAATAATCTCGACTGCGCTCGATTTGACACCCATTACTTGATTTCTAATTTATCAAATTCCGTCTATGTCCATATTAATCCTAATTGCAAGTATCCTTTTATTACTTGTCTTGATATCCGCAGTAAAACTCAATGCATTCATCTCCTTAATTATCGCTTCTTTCTTTGTGGGAATTGCCAAAGGCATGCTATTTCCTGACATCCTAAATTCCCTCCAACAAGGAATTGGCAGCACACTAGGTTCTTTAATTTTGATTATTGCACTTGGAGTTATATTGGGAAATATCCTTTCAGACAGTGGCGCAGCACAACGAATAAGTTCAGTGATGATTCGATCTTTTGGAGTGAAACACATCAAATGGGCGATGCTACTTACGGGTTTTGCTGTAGGAATTTCGATGTTTTACAATGCCGGTTTTGTGATTTTGATTCCAATGGTTTTCGCTGTCGCAAAAAGTACGAAGCAGCCTATAATCTATCTTGGAATTGCCATGGCATCTGCACTTTCGGTAACTCATGGTTTTTTGCCACCACATCCCGGACCTACAGCCATTGCGGTAATTTTCAAGGCTGATATTGGCAAAACGCTGTTATTCGGATTGATAATTGCCATTCCTACTTTATTGATTGCGGGAATTGTTTTTCCAGAATTCATTAAGAAGATTGTCGCTAATCCACCCAAAGGACTATTCGAAAGTAAAACATTCGCTGAAAACGAAATCCCTTCTTTCATGATCAGTTTTATAACGGCTCTGATTCCTGTTATCTTAATGGCTATGGCTACCATAAGCGAGTTGACCTTACCAGAAATATCTTCTATACGTCAGATTCTTGGATTTATTGGAAGTCCAACCACTTCTATGCTTCTTGCGGTATTGTTTGCCATTGTTTTTTTAGGCATCAATCGCGGTCGAAAGATGCAGGACATTATGGACAAATCCAGTTCGGCACTGAGTTCAGCAACTATGATTATTATGATTATTGCGGCCGGAGGCGCTTTCAAACAAGTACTGATTGACAGTGGCATTGGTACTGATTTAGCTGTTTTTTTCGAAACTTCTACACTTTCTCCGTTAGTATTGGGCTGGCTTGTGGCTACAATTATCAGGATAGCTTTGGGTTCAGCAACTGTTGCGGGATTAACTGCGGCAGGAATTGTACAACCTTTAGTGGTAAGCTCAGGAATAAGTCCAGAATTGATGGTTTTATCAATTGGAGCCGGAAGTTTAATGTGCTCTCACGTAAATGATACGGGATTTTGGATGTTTAAAGAGTATTTCGGAATCAGTATTTCGGATACCTTTAAAACATGGACCGTTATGGAAACCATCATTGGAGTGATGGGATTGATTGGCGTACTATTGCTTAATTTACTAGTCGCATAATCCAAATTAAACTAAAGAAAATGAAGTTATTTTACATTGGAATAGACATTGGCACCACAGCAACAAAAGCCGTGTGTTTTGACAGAACCGGAAAAGTGATTCGGGAATGTAGTCAATCCTATTCTATGTACCATCCGAAAGCCGATTGGAGCATTCAAAAACCCGATGAAATTCTAGTGGCTGTTTTAGGATGCATCCAAGAAATAACAAAAGGGATTAAGCCTCAGTTCATCAGTTTTAGTTCAGCTATGCAAAGTATAATAGCAATCGACAGCAATGGAAAACCGCTAACTGATGCCATTATTTGGGCCGACAATAGAGCGCATGCATTAGCCGAAGGATTAAAAAAATCCGAACAAGGAAAAAATTTCTATCAAAAAACAGGAATTCCCATTCATACCTTTTCACCCATGACCAAAATTGCTTGGTTAAAGGAGCACGATGCGCCAAATTTTTCTAAAACGTATAAATTCATTAGTATCAAAGAATACATTTGGCATCATCTTACTGGCGAATATGTAATTGATTCCTCGATGGCATCAGGTACAGGTTTAATGAACATTCATTCCCTACAATGGGAATCGGATATTTTAGATTATTTGAAAATAGCAGCATCCCAGCTTTCCACCATTGTTAGTCCAACCCACAAAGCCAAAGGACTATCCGATGGTTTTCAGTATATTTTGGGTGGCGGTGACGGCGTATTGGCAAATTTAGGAACCGAAGCTATGGAAGCCGGCCGAATGGCGTTATCCATTGGGACCAGCGGCGCAGTACGCTTACCTGCCGCCAAACCTTTTATTGATCCGGAAATGCGAACGCAATGTTATCATTTGATGGACAATCAGTATTTGAAACTGGGAGCGGTTAATAATGGCGCAATTGTTTTGCAATGGCTGAAAGAATCCATCTTAAAAACAGATGAATCTTTCGAAGAATTGTTCAAACAGGCTGAAACCATTCCTGCCGGATCCGAAGGTTTACTTTTTGTTCCTTATTTATTAGGCGAAAGAGCTCCTATTTGGGATGCATCTGCTCAAGGAACACTTTTAGGAATCCGAATTTTTCACACCAAAGCGCATTTGATTAGAGCAACACTGGAAGGCATCTTATTTGGACTATTGAGCATTACCGAAATCTTACTTCCAAATCCCGAAGAAAGACACAAAATCACCATAATGGCGAGTGGCGGTTTTGGAAAAAGTGAACTTTGGTTGCAAATGGTCGCTGATATTTTTCAAATGAAAGTAATCGTTGCTGAAACAATCGAAGCTTCTGCTTGGGGAGCCGTTCTGATTGGATTTAAAGCTACTGCTATTGAAATCCCAACTGAAAATAAAGTTGGAAAAACCTTTTCGCCAAATAGAAATCATAAAGAAATCTACGAACAAAGTTTTGAGAAATTCAAAAAGGTATATTCCTTGTTGAAAGATATTTAAAAAGAAGAAATTAATGCTCGGCGCTTCATGCTGCATCCTTTTTTGTTAATAACAAATTATTAAATTCACTTGCAAATTTCTTACATTTAGCCTTCAGATTCTATACGAAAGCATCTTTACATGTCACCACTTCAAAAAATTGATTACACAATTATAAGATGCGACAATTCTAAAACTGTTTTTAATTAGATCACTGTACTTAAAGCAGAAATCAAACTAAGAAAAAATCACTTCATGACCATTGAACAATACATTAATAAAATAAATATTTTATTTCAAACCGGTAACGCACGAGAACACTCCTACCGTGGGGATTTGCAAAATCTTTTAATGGCCATTTTGCCAGATGTTTTAGTTACAAATGAGCCAGCACGAGTGGCTTGTGGAGCACCTGATTATGTATTGACTCGTAAGGACATTCCTGTTGGGTATGTAGAAGCTAAAGATATTGGTGTAGATCTTAAAGATAAAAAACTAAAAGAACAGTTTGATCGATACAAAGCAGGTTTAACAAATTTGATTTTTACAGATTATATGGATTTCCATTTTTATAAAGATGGCCAATTTGTTACCAAAATTGAAATTGCACGTTTACAATTCCCCTCCTCTGGAGGGGTGACCGAAGGTCGGGGTGGTTCTTCAGGCGCAGAAATTATTCCTATACCCGAAAACTTCGAGCAGTTTAAAAACCTGATAAAAGACTTTGCCGAAACCATTTCGCAAACCATTAAAAGCCCCACAAAACTGGCGCAGATGATGGCGGGTAAAGCAAAGTTAATGGCCGATGTTATTGAAAAATCTCTAATCAATGATGATGAACACAACAACCGTTCGCAACTAAAATCGCAAATGTTGTCGTTTCAGCAAATGCTAATTCATGATATTGACAATAAAGCTTTCGCCGATATTTATGCACAAACCATTGCTTACGGAATGTTTGCTGCTCGTTATCATGACCCAACATTAGAAAATTTTTCACGAGAAGAAGCTGCCACACTTATACCTAAAAGCAATCCGTTTTTACGAAAATTATTTCAAGATATAGCAGGTTATGACTTAGATACGCGCTTGGTTTGGATAGTAGATGAATTAATTTCTATTTTCTTGGCCAGTGATGTCGAAGATATTATGAAGAACTTTGGGAAAAGCACCAAGCAAGAAGATCCTGTGGTGCATTTTTACGAAACCTTTCTAGGAGAATACAATCCAGCCTTACGTAAAGCTCGAGGAGTTTGGTACACGCCACAACCTGTAGTGAATTTTATAGTACGTGCTGTTGATGATATTTTAAAAACCGAGTTCAACTTGCCACAAGGTTTAGCCGATACAAGCAAAATAAAAATTAAGAAAAAAGCGGTTACGCAAACTGGTGTAGGTGCTAAATCTAAAATTGTAGAAGTTGAAACCGAAGTCGAAGTTCACAAAGTACAAATCTTAGATCCCGCCACCGGAACAGGAACCTTTCTAGCCGAAGTGGTAAAACACATTCACAAGAAATTCAAAGGACAACAAGGCATTTGGAGCAAGTATGTTACTAACGATTTAATCCCGCGCTTGAATGGTTTTGAGTTACTAATGGCGAGTTACGCCATGGCACACCTTAAAATGGATATGCTGTTAACCGAAACAGGCTACAAACCCACCGATGACCAACGTTTTAGAATTTTCCTAACCAATAGTTTAGAAGAAGCCCACCCTGATACCCAAACCTTATTTAGCAGCTGGTTGAGTGACGAAGCCGACCAAGCCAACGCAATAAAACGCGATGCACCAGTAATGGTAGTAATGGGAAATCCGCCTTATAGTGGAATTTCATCTAATAACGGAGAATGGATTCAAAGTTTAATTGAAGATTATAAATATGTTGATGGAGAACATTTTAAAGAACGTAAACATTGGTTAAATGATGATTATGTAAAATTTATGCGTTTCGGACAACATTTTATTGATAAAAACGGTAGTGGAATTTTAGCATTTATTAATCCTCATGGTTTTCTCGACAATCCTACATTTAGAGGAATGCGTTGGCATTTAATGCAGAGTTTTGATAAAATTTACACGATAGATTTACATGGAAATAGTAAGAAAAAAGAAACAGCAATTGATGGTTCAGTTGACCAAAATGTATTTGATATCATGCAAGGCGTTTCCATCAACTTATTTATAAAAACTGGTAAGAAAAAAGACAATGAATTAGGACAAGTTTTTCATTATGATTTGTTTGGAAAAAGAGATTTAAAATATAATTTTCTTTCTGATAATTTTTTAAGTTCGGTTTCCTTTAAAGAATTAATTCCTAATAAACCAAATTACTTTTTTGTCCCGAGAAATGATGAAGGAAGAAATGAATATGAAAATGGATTTTCTGTTAATGAATTATTTAAACTAAATAATACGGGAATTGTTACAGGAATTGATAGATTATCAATTTTCCAATCAAAAGAAGAATTAAAAAATACAATCGAGAAAATTTTATCGATGGATAATCCTTTCGAAGAATATCAAATTAAAGATTCTAGAAGAACGACTAAAGAAGGAAGAATAGAAGATTTAAAAAACGCTTATAAAAAAGGAATTATTCCAATAAACTATAGACCATTCGATGTCCAGTATACTTTACCATTTGAAAAAAACGAGTTTTGGATAAATTCTCCTAGAATTGAGGTAATGCAACATTTTTTAAAAGGTGAAAATATAGGATTAATTACTGCTAAACAGTCCACCGAAAAAGATTGGTCTATAATCCAAGTAACAAAAAGTATCATTGATAATAGATGTCAATTTAGTTATAAAGGAATTCCATCCATTTTCCCACTTTACATTTACCCAGAAAAAACCGCCCAGCAAAGTTTATTAGATGAGGTAGTTCGCACGCCAAATTTAAACATGGAAATTGTGAATCAAATGGCGGAGCAATTGGGTATTGGGTTTGTTTCGGAAAAAACAACCCTGTCAGAGTTCAAAACTCTGACAGGGTTAGATGATACCGACAAAGAAAGCCCCAACACCTTCGCCCCAATCGACATTCTCGATTACATATACGCCGTATTACACAGCCCGAATTATAGAGAAAAATACAAGGAGTTTTTAAAAATTGATTTTCCACGTGTTCCGTTTCCTACAACGCTGTCAGGGTTTAGAACCCTGACAGCGTTAGGTGCTGAGCTACGCCAAATCCATTTACTGGAAAGCGAAGTAACCGAAAAATACATTACACAATATCCCGAAGATGGCGACAACATTGTAGGTAAACCAAAGTACGAACAACGCAACTTTGTAATGGAGAACGACACTATAACCCATAATGATACTACCGAACCAATGGGGCGTGTTTATATCAACGACACCCAATATTTTGATAACGTTCCCGAAGTCGCTTGGAATTTTTACATCGGTGGTTACCAACCCGCTCAAAAATGGCTCAAAGACCGTAAAGAAAGAGAATTATCCTTTGAGGATATTCTACATTACCAAAAGATTATTGTGGCGTTGAGTGAGACAAGTAGAATTATGAAGGAAATAGATACGATTGAGATTTAAAACACAATATACTCACAACATTATATGAAACACTTTTTTTATAAGGGAAATCAAAACGTACTTTCTAATGTTACGGATTATGAAAAAACAATTGAATTTATTAAAAAGGATTTGTCTAAAATTTTAGATACTCGGAACTTATCATTTTTAATTGGCTCAGGTTGCTCGTTAGGTCCAAATGGTATTCCTACGATGAAACAATTAGCAGATAATCTTTTCGAGCCTTCAGATGATTTAAATATTTTACTTAGAGACAAAGTTTTTGAAGCTAAGCATATTAAAATTTTAGAGCAATTTAAAATTAATTATAAGAATGAGCCATTTAGATCAAATTTAGAGACTTTTTTAGGCACGCTTTATAGTTATAGTTTTTATTTAGAAAAACTTAAGGAGGCACGAGAAGATTCATTTAATCAAGATCTAGCAGACCTAAATGAGATAATTTTAAAAACAAAGCAGTACATTTTATTTGAATGCCTAAATGAAAAAAATAAAGGTAAAGACGATAATATTGTTGAAACATACAGACAGTTTTACAGAAAATTATCACTTAGAGACAGTAATTTACAAAAACCGAACGTTTTTACAACAAATTACGACTTGTTCTCTGAAAGAGCTATGGATAACTTGGGGATTTCTTATACAAATGGTTTTTCGGGCTTTATAGAACGCTTTTTTAATCCTTCAATTTTCAATTATGCACTTGCAGAACAAATGGATATTAGCTCTTTAAAATGGAGTGTTATAGATAGTTTTATTTATTTGTTTAAGATTCATGGCTCAGTAAATTGGGTTGAGAAAGATAGTAACAATAAACTTTTTAGTATTCAAGAATTACAAGATGTAGATTTTGAAAAGCTAAAAAAGGAGGCGAATTACATGATATATCCATCTCCATTAAAACAAAATGCTAGTTTGGGGTCTCCATATGCAGATTTATTTAGAGAATTCCAAAAAAGGATTACTCAAAAGCAAAGTACGTTGGTAACTATGGGCTTTAGTTTTGGCGATGAGCATATCAATAATATTATTTATCAGGCTCTAACCATTCCATCATTCAGATTAGTAATATTTTCTGATTTAGGTTTTTATAGTAATGGTCAATATGAAATCACCAGAAAAAATATCGAAAAACTAAAGAACTTAAATGACCCAAGGATTTGGATAATTGGTTCAAACTACGAAGGTGATAATATAATGGGCGAGATAAAAAATGCTGGCGAAAAAGAATTACATTTTTTTCAAACTATAGCAAACGATTTATTTCCAGATTTCACCCAAGATAAGATAGAAGAGGCCAATAAAAACCTTATTGAGCAAATTATTAGAGCTAAAGTAGGAGGAAATGATTAAAGATGATAAGCAAAGAGTAATTGGTAAATTAATTAGTATCAACTCCGATAAATTCACAGTTGAATTATTAAATCAATCCATAAATTTCACCATTAATGGTTTTGAAGATATCTACCAATATGCTCAAATCAATGGTTATGTTATTCTACCCTATCAAGATTTTTATATCGTAGCTGAGATTTTTGGTGTTAGAGAAAGAGATTCTGATATAAAATGGCAGGGAGAAAAAGAACAAATTCTCAATAAGTCCAATTCAGTTAAATACTTAGATATTAATCCTATTGGAACCATTCAGAAAAAAAAATTTAAATACGGTGTCTCTATATTCCCAACGCTTTATACAGATGTACTTTATATAAAAAAAGAAGAGTTAGATACCATATTTGAATACAATGATGATTTTGAACCTATCGAAGGCACTGACAATTCAACAGCACTTAAACTACTTGAAATTGGAACTTCAACGATATTTCCCGATTACAAAGTAAAAGTAAATATCAATGATTTCTGTGGAGCACACTCCGCTATTTTAGGCAACACCGGAAGCGGAAAATCGTGTACTATTTCTTCGATGATTCAAACTCTTTTTAATAAAAAAAATTATAGTGCAGTGGGTGCATCATTCATCTTTTTTGATGTTAATGGCGAATATCACAAAGCATTTAGTCAATTAAAGAATAACGATGTAGAGGTTAAATATTTTTCAATCAATGAAACCAAAAACAATGACTCATTCGAATACAAAGATGAAATTAAAAGGATAGTTGACTATAACAATTTCAAATTACCGCATTGGTTTTTAAACATTGATGAATGGGCACTTTTATTACAAGCAAGTGAGCGAACCCAACTTCCTATTTTAAGAAATGCTATCAATTTGTTAAAAATGTTCAAATCTGAAGAAGGAAATATCAATAAAATTAAAAATCATATTTTATACTTATGTCTTTTGCATATTTTCAGGGACGGCACAAGTCCAGCTGCTACTAAAGACCGAATTATTGCTATTCTAAGTAAATTTCACACACCAGAAATTAACCTAAATACCATAGTTAAAGGAACCACAAGTCTGAGAAATGCACTCCGAATTGATTTCGGCACAATGCCACAGCAAGAATTGATAATTGGCTATTTAGAACAAGAGGAAGAAGCTGGGAAGTTATTTTATTTGGAAAATTTTGATATCCCATATTCATCTAGCCTTGTTCACTGTGCTTTTGATGAAATTGAACAATCTTTGGACCTTGCAATTTTATTTGAAGAGGCTCATGGCAATAGTCAAATAAGGGATTTCTGTTCATCCATGATGACTAGATATAAGAGCTTAAGAGATCGCAAAGAATTTAACTTTTTAGCAAAGCAAACAGAGGATATTTCAAATAAAAATTATATTGATGAATTTTTAGGTAAAACAAATGAAATCAAAAAAACTCAAATAACAATTATTGATTTGAATACGATTGAAGATGATGTTATTGAAGTTATTTCTTGCGTATTAACAAGAATGATTTTTGATCAAATTAAGATGATTGAACCTCGAAATAGTTTTCCAGTTAACCTCGTATTAGAAGAGGCCCACCGTTATATTTCAGAACATAAAAACAGTAGTTTTGGAGAAGCAAATAAAATTTTTAATCGAGTAGCAAAAGAAGGAAGGAAATATGGTTTATTTCTAATGGTATCATCTCAAAGGCCTAGTGAATTATCAAAAACTGTATTATCTCAATGTAGTAATTTTATTGTTCATAGAATTCAAAATCCAGATGATTTAAACCATATCAGGCAAATGACGCCTCATATTTCCTCAAATATATTATACCGACTACCATCAATACCAACTCAACACGCACTAGTTTTTGGTAGTTCTGTACAAATACCAGCTCTTTTCAAAGTAAATAATGCTGATCCATTACCAAATAGTGCTAATAGCGATATTGCCAAACATTGGTTTATACCTAAAAATGTTTTTGAAGAATGAGCAATCAAAATAAACAAACAATCTCAAAGGAGCAAAACGAATATGCTAAAAACGTAAAGGCAGAACCTATCTTTATCCTTGAGGCCGAAAGTGGTCGCAAAGGCTACTGGTGCATTGGGTGTGGTGAGGAGATGGAAGCGGTACGCAAAATTAAAAACATCCACCATAAGTCCTATTTTAGACATTGTGCAAAAGATGTAGAAATTGAAAGGAAATGTACATTTAGTAATCAGGACTATCGGCACAGACTAGCAATTGATATATTGCAACGGACAAAAAGAATCAAAGTACCTAATCTCTACAAGTACGCCCCCGATGGTTCACAAGCCATTCTACTGGAAGAAACCCAATTCATAGAAGCCCACTCCGTTAGAGCTGAACTAACTTTTTATGAAGATGATGACGCTAAGGTACACTGGGGCAAAAATCCAGAGATAGATAATAAAAATTTATTAATCAGACCTGACGTAACCTTCTTTGATATTCATGGCAAACCAATTCTTCTTATTGAAATTGTAGTCTCACATAAGCTAGATGATGAAAAAAAAGCTAAAATAAAAAGACTGGGAATTGATACAATTCAAATATCTATACCGAAAGATTCCCCTGAAAATATTGCAAATAATTTTCTAGTCACTAAAAACACAAAATGGGTATTTAATCATGTCGAACAAAACACCAACTACTTTCAGCTTTCCGATAGAAATTCAAAGGCAATATTACCAATTGATTCAATCGAAATGGGATTTTTCAGAGAATCTGTCACCTGCAGAGCGAACCAAATTAGGAATATTATACGAGGAATTAGAAAATGTGTGGAATCGCAACACTACGGCAACATTGAACGAAAACTTGAATCAGAATTATCAAGAGTTAAGGATAATACAGAGCGAGATCGAGAGCAATTGGAACAGTTACGAATCCAACATAGAAAATCAGTTGAATCAAGATTTAAAGAAGCGTACGATATCCTTGAGAGAGAGGAAAGCGAATTTGAACATACACTTGAAGATGCTAAAAGACAGCTATACGAGGAGTATAATGGAGAACAAACAGATATTGAGGGACAAGAAACTAATTTGGAAGGAAGATATATTGCAAAACTTGAGTCAATTAGAGCTGAGCAAGCAATTGTTAACAGGGAACTTAAGTCTAGACAAGGAGTTGGAAGAGCTGAAGAAGATATTAGAAGACAATTTGACCCAAAAGAAGCAAGAATTAGCAACCAGCTTGACAGCATTAAAAGAGAAAAGAGATATATCGAGGAATCTATCCAATCAGAATCAGGATTTGAGGAAAATTTTGAAGGAGAAAGACTTCAACTTGAGAACGAAGAAAGAGAGTTTGAACAGAAATTTGCAGAGCTTGAAAGACAAGAACAAGAGGAATTTGACAGACTTAGAAAAAAGTTTTTATCGAATGAAGGAGCAAATGAAGAATTCACAAAACTCGATATTGAGAAAAGAATTAGAGGCGAATATGAAAGGGAATACCAACAGATTGTTGAAAGAATTAACACTAGAGATATACAGTCAGGAGATGAACTGTCCGACAAAATTAAAACCATACTTGAATTACGGGGATTATTTATCGATTACAACGATATACAAAAATCTCTTGAAAGATGCAGAAATGGAAGAGAAATTATTAAAAACAGATCTTACGAGCAATGGAATAAATAGTGAATGGTTTATGAATAATTTACCTTAATTAATTCCATTGCACTAAAACATATTTGTATTGTCATGTTAACAAAAGAGAAATAAGTTAACACGTAGTAGATATCAAGTTAAGGAAAACAGAAAATATTAACAAGAGACTAAAATTTGCTAGCCCTTTTAAGATTCAAAACAGCATAAAAAAACCAACTGAAGCAGTTGGTTTTTTATTTAAAACTTCGATCAAATATCGTTTTCTGGGTGTGAAACTGGGTGAAAAAATCGTAACACACTGAAAATCAAATGACACTGCAGAGAGAAAGAGATTAACATCGTTGATCCCAAGAAGGGCGTCTCACATAAAAATTAATGCAAGGCATTTCATGCCAGATTCTTTTTTGTTTTATAGCTTAGACAAACTAAAAAGTTTGCCACGCTATAAAACAAAAAATGCTTCCCTTTCAGGAAGCATTAGTTTTTTTGCAGAGAGGATGGGATTCGAACCCACGATGCAGTTACCCACATACTAGCTTTCCAGGCTAGCTCCTTCAACCACTCGGACACCTCTCTATTTTATTTGAGGTTGCAAATAACCATAAAAAAAATGAGTTAGAAAAGTAAAATCTAACTATTATGCTATTTCTCCTCGCAAAGCAGTTTCAAAAATAGTTTTGAAGTCTTTTTGAGCTATTTTTTGACCTAACAAATACATTAATTTGGTTATAGCAGCTTCGGTTGTGATGTCTTTTCCTGAAATCACACCTATTTCTTTCATCCCTGTACTGGTTTCATATTGCCCCATACTCACGCTTCCGCCGGAACATTGTGTAACATTGATGATGTGCAAACCCCTACCAATTGCTTTTTTTAATAAGTTCAAAAACCAATCTTCAGTAGGTGCATTTCCTGCTCCATAGGTTTCTAAAACAATTCCTTTAAGATCTGGAATATCTAAAATAGCTGCTAAAACTGCTTCGCTGATACCCGGAAACATTTTTATAATTGCTACGTTATTGTCTAAGTTTTTATGAACCTTGAATTCTTTATTTTGGCTGTTAGCCAAAAATAATTCCGGGTTTAATTTTAAATGAACTCCTGATTCAACTAATTCAGGATAATTTGGAGACGTAAATGCTTTGAAATGTTCCGCATTAATCTTTGTGGTTCTATTGCCTCGGTATAACTTGTATTCAAAATAAAGACACACTTCACTGATAACCGGTGCATCATTGTTTCGCAAAGACGCAATTTGAATGGCGGTAATCAGATTTTCTTTTGCATCGGTACGTAAATCTCCTATTGGCAATTGTGAGCCTGTGAAAATAACTGGTTTCGATAAATTTTCTAGCATAAAACTCAATGCCGATGCCGAATACGACATCGTATCTGATCCATGAAGCACCACAAATCCATCAAATGAAACGTAGTTCTCTTCGATAATCGTCGCGATTTTAGCCCATTTTTCAGGATTCATATTCGACGAATCAATTGGGTTTTCGAAAGAAATAGTTTCTATCTCACAATCCAATTGTTTCAACTCTGGAATCCTATGCAATAATTTACTGAAATTGAATGCCTTGAGCGCTCCAGTTTCAAAATCTTTTCTCATACCAATGGTTCCACCGGTATAAATTAAAAGTATTTTAGCTTTAGATAACATCGTGATATTTTGATTTATTCATAACCGGATTTGCATACATTGCCAAAAATCCTTGTAATGCAATTGGATTTTCCTCATCGATACGCATTTCTAATCTGCGTTCGAAAAGTGATTTTTCATTTTCTGTATAAAGATGCGAATGGGTGTCAATCTTGTTTACAATATCGTACGCAATAAAATTCGTTGGCCATAACTTATAATTACTCAATATTGCATCATCAATTACTTGTGCCAAGGCTACTATTTGCTTGTTAGAATTATCGTTTTCAACTTGGATGGCATCTATTTCAGTGTCCAAAACTTTACCTATATGAATGTGAATTCTTTTTTTCTGACCCAAAGCTCCACTAAGAATGGTCATAAAATCTTCATTTTTTTCTTTAACATAGATTTCATTATTGGCTTCAGCCATCAGTTGGGGCATTTTTAAAGCATCCGTTGGATCATATTCATACGAAATAGAAACCGGTACGATTTTGATTTTCTTGAAATAATCCATCAAATTCTTTTCATCAGAAGCCATTCCCAGCATTTTCAAAACACCTGGATTAGTGGCATCATTACCGTCTTTCGTTCTTCCTTCGCGTTGTGCTATCCAAACGGAACGGTTTTCATGCTGCAATAAGTTTCCAATATATTCAGACAATAGCTTTGAACTTTGCAGCATTTCTCTTGGCGTCAAGCCACGTTGTACCAGAAAATTACGATTCAGTTTTGCTAATGTCTTTAAAAAAGATTTTTTTACTAAATTGTCTCCAATGGCTGATGCAGTCATCACTAAACCATGTTCAAACAAGGCCGAATTTAATAAAGTGGTATCCAAAAGTATATCTCGATGATTCGAAATAAATAAATACGAAGTATTGGGTTCTAAATTTTCAAAACCAGAAGTAGTCAAACCTTCCGAGCTTTTTTCTAGTATTTTTTGAACCGATTGATAAATAAAATTACATTGAAAGTCGCGAATGGAATGCGTTTTTTTGAGTTGTTCTTTCCAAACTTCGTCTGCAACATCCGGAAAAGTAAAATTCATTAATGCCTTCATCATTGGATGATGGATGACATCTTGAAGTGCCTCGTTTATTTCGGAATCATAAAAAGGCCGAATAGCGTCAAATTTCTGCATTTTGGTTCTCAATTTTTGTGTGGACAAATGAACAAAAAAAATATCAAAATAAGGTAAATTCTACTTTAAATCCCAAAAATAGCTTTAGAATTTTCCGTTGTTATTGCCGCAATATCATTTGCCGAAAGGCTATAAATTTGCGCTAACTTATCTACAACATTAACAATGTAACTACTTTCGTTTCTTTTTCCTCTAAAAGGAATCGGTGCTAAATATGGGGAATCCGTTTCTAAAACAATGTGTTTCAAATCTATCTGATTCAAAAACTGGTCGATTTTTCCGTTTTTGAAAGTCACAACTCCGCCAATTCCTAATTTCATATTATACGAAATCGCCTGTAATGCCTGCTCATAAGTTCCTGAAAAACAATGGAAAATCCCGAATAAATCATCTGATTTTTCTTCTTCCAGAATTTCAAAAATTTCATCAAAAGCTTCACGACAATGAATCACAATAGGTAATTTATATTGTTTTGCCAATTGGATTTGCCTTTTGAAAGCGATTTGTTGCTGAGGCAAATGGGTTTTATCCCAATACAAATCAATCCCAATTTCGCCCACTGCATAGAATTTTCTTTTCGCCAATTCGTTTTCCACATGTTGCAATTCTTCCAGATAATTGTCTTTTACATACGTTGGGTGTAACCCCATCATTAAGAAAAAAGTATTGGGATGATTTTTCTCCAATTCATACATCGATTCGGTACAGGAAGAATCGATTGCAGGTATAAAAAAACGGGAAACGCCGGCATCAATAGCTCGTTGAATCATTTCGTTTCGGTCTTGATCAAATTCCTCTGAATATAAATGTGTATGCGTATCGGTGATTGTTATAGCTGCTTCCAAGTGTAAAGTTTAAGGGTACAAAATTACAAGAATAAAGCTAGTTTAAAAAAATACTAAAGCGATAAACTTCTTTATGATCCTCAAATTACTATATGATTTAACTATCCTCTAAGTAACTGTGTTGCTATTGCCAGAGATTAAAAAGATTTTACAAGATTATTTTTCTCCCAATTAATTTGTGGAAATCATATAATCTAAAGCTGAAAACAATCATTTTTTTAGTAAAAGACACAAAGATACCCTTACTATAGATTAAACTTGACACTAATCTTCTCCAGTTATAAATTATTTTTATTTATGACAGGAAAAACTCTATTTGTTTTGTTTTTACATTTAGAAGTCCTTGAATTCAATTGCTTGAAAAAGAACTTCTGTAAGTTATTTTTTAAGCAATTACACTACTGTTTTAAATTAAACCACAATATCAGATCGTTATTTTAATTAAAACTACTAAAACGGCCTTAACCAAAACATTTTGAGAACACAAAATTAGATAGTAGCCCTAATCAATTCTGTTGAGTAAATCCTAAAAAGAAATAAGCTAAAGTGATGATTTGCTCATCACTTTTTTTTATATTTAGAAAATATATGACACGAATAAAAACTATACTTGTTGATGATGAAATCCTAAATCTCAAAAATTTAGAAATTATCTTGATTGAAAATTTCCCAGAAATCCAAATTCTAGGATTATTTCAAACTACTGAGGATGCAAAGTTATTTATAGAGAACAATCCTATTCAATTACTATTTCTAGATATATCGATGCCGATAGAGAATGGATTCGATTTATTAGCTCATTTTCCGGTGAGAAACTTTCAGGTAATATTTGTCACCGCTCACGAAGATTTTGCAATAAATGCCATTCGTGTTGGAGCCATAGATTATATTTTGAAACCCATACTCATTTCGGAATTAAGGATCGCTATTACCAAAGTATCTGAAATATGCAAACCTGAGATTGTAAATAAACTAACCCTAACTTACGAAGGCGGGAAATCAATTTTAGATTTTGATGAAATTTTATATCTAAAGGGCTTTGATAATATAACAACTATCTATCTAACAAAAAAAAGAAAAATAACAGTTGCTAAAACCTTAAAGCATTTTGAAAGCATTTTAAAAAATGACTTTTTTAGAATTCACAAATCATTTATTGTGAATCTGAATTTTGTATCTAAAACATTATCAAAAGAAGCCTATTTCCTTGAATTAAATGAAGGAACACAATTACCTGTTTCTAGAAGAAATTACAAATCATTGAATACTTTTTTAAAAAAATAATTAATGAAAAGTGTATTTTTAATATTATTTACAACGGTTTTTTCATCATTTTCCAATGCTCAAATTCAATATAAATTCAACCATTTTACTACTGATGACGGCTTGCCAACCAATTCTATTTATTGTATTACAGAAAACAATAATGGAGAAATTATTTTAGGAACAGACAATGGTTTGACTTTCTTCAACGGAAATAATTTCAAAACCTTAAATGTAAAAGACGGATTAATAAATCCTTACATTGTTTGGGTTTCGGTAGACGAAAAAGGAGTGATTTGGTTTATTAATTATGGAGAAAAACTTCAAAAATACGAGAATAATAAGATTCAAAACACTACAATATTTTCAGAGTACTACACCCAAATTATAGAGACCAAGGATAAGTTTTTTCTTTACACTTTGCAAAATAGATATGCCAATAAATGTTACACATACAACGAGGTAAGCAAAAGTGACTGGAAGGTTACAAAGTCCAAAAATTTTAAAATTCCAAAAAAAATAGCGCCACCCATATTAGTTCAAAACAAGAAAGAAATTCAAGTTTTAAACAATCATTTAATTTATAATAAATATAAAGTTCCGATACCTAATGAAGTTAAATTTGTACATAAAGTGGTTTTTACAAAAAATGACGTTTGGGTTCTTGAGGAAAATTTTCTTTTTTCGATAGATTTTAATGGGGTCATTTTAAAAAAAATAAAACTACCCCAATCCCTATCAGTGAATCCAATTTACAAAAATGACTTTATTGTAGATCCTCAAAACAATTGCTGGTTAAGTATTCAGAGCAAGGGACTTTTTATTTTAAAAAACAACAACTGGAATTCCATTAGCGAGAATTTAGGACTGAACACAACTGAAAATATTAATTTTTTGTATTGCGACAGAAAAGGAAAAATATGGATTGCTACCAATGAAAATGGGCTTTTTTGCATTCCAAATACTTTAATAACGGCTTTTCGATTTAAAAATAAAGAAAACTATTTCAACGGATTCGCCCATTCAAAAGATAAAAAATCATTGTTTGTTTCTTCAAAATTTAGATTGTACTCCTATAAAAACGAGACATTAAATCTTTTACAGAACTCATCCTTAGAAATTAAAATTGGCAACTATAATAAAGTCCCCATTTTATACCTACCCATAAATGAGCCCATACACTGGGACACAAAATTACAGTTGTTAAAAGTTACTGGTAAAATACTTTTAAAAAATGAAAAAGATAAACATTATGTTTTTGCAGGAAATTCATCTATAAACATTTCAATAAAAGGGAAATATGATTGCAAATCAATTAATTCAAAAATTGAAAAAAAAGAAAAAATAAAACAAATTATTTTGCACCAAAATGAATACTATTTTAACAATTCCGAAAAAATAAATATTAGAACTTTTAATGACCATTTTATTTATAAAAAACGGGATTTAAAATTTAACATCAAAGGATACATCGAAGATTTTATTTTTATAAAAGACACCATGTGGATTGCTGCAAACAATAGTGTTTATAAAGTTTATAATGAAAAAATTGTAGATAGGATTACCCAAATCAATAATGTGAATATCGATGTTATTCATAAAATAAAACCTATTGGCGAGGCTGTTTATCTATGCGCTAATAATGGATTATTTAAAATAAGTGCAAATGGAAATCAAGTTTTGAATAAATACAATTTTTTGCCCAACAACGATGTATACAATGTAGCCCTTTTTAATAATGAGTTATTAGTTGCCACTAAAGATGGCTTAGGAAAAATAAACAACTTATTACTTCAAAAAAAATCAGACAAACCAATATTTGATATATTTTATTATGACTCAAAAATTAAGAAATTAGAAATACCCTCGTATCAAAATTTAGTCAAGATAAAACTGGCAATTCAAAATTATAATTCACCTAAAAATCAAATCATTCAATATAAAATCAACACTACTGAATGGACAAATTCACAAAGCACTACTGTTGATTTCCAATCACTTTCTTATGGAAAAAATACACTAATTTTTCGTGTAAAGGACGTCAATTCAGATTGGGCGACCAATAAAATTCAGATCAATAGAGCTTTCCCTTTCTATCTGAAATGGTGGTTTATTCTAGTAGTAAATATACTAGTTGTGGGGTTAATTTATTTCATTTATCGCCATCAAATTGCAAAGATAAAGCGCAATAAACAGCAGGAAATTATCACTAATAACAAAGTTGCCGAATTGCGTCAAAGTGCACTTTCGGCAATGATGAATCCACATTTTGTATTTAACTCACTCAATGCAATCCAGTATTTTGTAAACAGCAATCAAAAAGAAAAAAGCAGTGAGCATTTAGGAAAACTAGCGCGACTGGTTCGGTTGTTTTTGTCACACGCATCAGAACCTTTTATTAGTTTAGAGGATGAAATCAAACGATTAAAAATCTATTTAGAACTAGAAAAAGTACGATTTAATAATTTTGATTTTAATTTCAACATTGATGATAAGATTGACATCAATCAAATTAAAATACCTAATATGATTGTGCAACCTTTTATAGAAAATGCCATTCTGCACGGTGTTTCACATTTAAAGGAAAATGACGGAAAGATTGATTTGAATTTTCGCTTAAAAAAAGAGGTGTTAACCATCGAAATTATTGATAACGGTTATGGGATTACTCACACTAGTCCTAAAATGAGCACTCCAAATAATGCAAGCCACATTTCAAAAGGGATTGTAATTATTAATGAAAGAATGGAGATTTTACAACAATCTTATCCTGAAAAAGTGTTTATTATAAAACAACAAGATGCGTTTCCTGATGCCATTCGTAAAGGGCATAAAGTGATAATTGTGGTAACAATTCTTCAATAGAAGTACTTTTTTTACCGTTACCTAAATGAAACCTACCGTATTCTAAAAGGTTTAGGTTTGTTTATCCTGTTTCCCATAGTTTTATAAGATATTTAATCTTAAAACTATGAGAAAAATCTTCAAAATGCTTTTTGCAATAACAGTACTCACACAAATCTCACAAGCACAAGAAACCGCTAAAGGGATTAAGGATCAAGGGGTAAAATCACACACACATCAACGTGGCTGTTGCTATTACAAAGTAATTTATCTTGGTGGAGGTTTTAATAATCCTAATGTAAACAGCAACCAAAAGTCATCTGGAAATTATTCTGGAAAAACATCAGGCTTAACGTTAGATTATTCGCAAACTATACTTCGCAAGCCAGGATTTTCGATTGGGTTTAATATCGGAGGTCAATATTTCACTGGAAATAGCGATCCGTTTAAAAGTTATTTGCCAGAACTTTATTTAATTACCAATCAAATTTCGAGTGTAGTCACATCGTCTGGAGACAGCAAAAATTCAAATTATTTTGTTGGTGCTGGCCCGCAATTTAATATTCATTTTGCCAATCATTTTGTATTAAGTCCTATTTTTCAACTAGGGTATTTTGGTTCAAAACAAAACGAATCTAAAGCGACACAAACCACCCTGATTAGTGGAGGTGCAATGGCTGACTATACCAAGACTTATGTTTTAGTTTCGCAAAACGAAACTAAAATTTCTGGAGTTGGTTTTATACCAAAAGCTAGGGTAACTTATATGATTAATAGCACCATCGGTGTTTGGACCGAAGTAAATTATTTAATTGGACAGACTGCCAAAAACAACACTAGTACTTTTGAGCCTAAAAGGGATTCCGATACTCAAACCGTTTACAGCGTTGCACAAATGGATGCAGGGACATACACTACCGCTTCAAGTGATTCAAAATATAGTGCTTTAGGACTAAATTTTGGAGTAGTGTGGGGTTTTGGAGGTAGATAATAAAGAGGCATAAGTTCAAGCATAAAATTAAACAACTCCACCTATCAAAATAGAAATTATAAAAAAAACATAGACTCTATTTTTATTGTTCTACATCTGTTGTTTCCCAAAATATAAAATATTAGTTACGAACAGCAGATAAAACGTGTGCTGTAACGCTAAAATATGTATTTCACAACTAATTTATAATTCACACCAGATTCAACATCAAAAATTATTTTAGTATCAACTTAACAACATTTAAATCATTATGAGAAACATTACAGAAAAATTAAAAATAATTATAATTACTTTGTTTTTAGGACAAAGTTTACAAGCGCAAACATGTATTGACCATGAAGGAAATTACAATTTTAACAATTGGAAACCATTTAATGCGACAGTTGCAAAAGCTACAGATGTTCTCCATAAAAACTATTTACAACTTACAGATGATCAACACGGTTCGTTTGCCATAAATTATATTGATTTTTCAGGAAACTGGATAACAAAAGGTTTTGGGCAATGCTTAAGTTTTGACTATATGGCAACATATAATGTATCATCAGGTATGCCTATCGCAAAATCGCCACTTGTTTGGCTTTATCAAGGAAACTCTATAACTCTTTCAGGTAATCAAGCCAATTTTGGACAACATTATTTAAGAGCATGGCTTATTCCAAACCCGTCGTTTCCTATTATCGCAAATGGTGTTTGGAAAACATGGTCGTTACCCGTTGGACTTTCTTCAGGAGGTCAGTTACCATCTAACTCTTTTGGGCAATGGGAAATTGTGAACGAAAACGGAAAACTCACAGGTGCTGCTGCTTGTACAGCTTGGGATAATCTTATTCAGAATGTAACAGGTTTTGCTTTGGCAACAGATTATAATGGGGATCCATCTGAAACAATAAATTTTGATAATTTTTGTTGGCAATGCAAAACTGCTGATGGTGATCTAGTAGATATTGGGAATCCAAAAGACTCAGAAGGAACATGGGACTCTAACTCCCCAAAAGACTGTTTTTGTTGTGACAAGGCCTATAATTTGCCTACAAAACCTCAAATAGCAGGTTTAGAAAAAGTAGAATGTGGAGCATCGGCACAATACACTACTTCAAATTGTCCTGGAGCCACCACAACATGGGCCGTTTCTCCTTCAATCCCATTTACTGGTCAAGGTACAAATAGTATTTCTTTTAATTCAATCCCTGCGGGAACATATACATTAAGTCTTACAATTAGTTGTGGAAAAAAACGATACATAAGTACAAAAACAATAACGGCACTTGCTCCATTGAATTCTTCTCCTGCATTTTTAATATCGGTAGTTCAAATGCCAAACGGATTGCTAAATATCAATGCAGTGCCTACTACTACTTCAGGAGTTGAGCATTATTGGGGAATTTCATATAACGGCACTTATCCAAATTGTACTATACCAGGATCTCCTATTTTATTAAATGAAATTACGGGCGGTACAACTGCTGCGGGCGCTCATGTTACTGCTACAGGTGTTTTTGCAAATATAGGAACGGGAACTGGAGTTACAGCAGGTACAGCAGCGCCTTATGGGTTTTATTACGGTGGATTACCAAACAATAGTTGTTTTAAAATCACTCATTATGTAAAATGTTGTGGCGTATGGTCAAGACAAACTCAATATGGATCAATGGGTACAAGTAATGCTCGAATGGTAAATGGTGTAACACCAAAACCAGATATAACTATCGGAGCTATTGAGATTCTAAAATAGTAGCAAATAATTCATTATTCTAAAACGGCTTCATTTAACGAATCCGTTTTATTAATTTATAAGAAATATGAAAAAAATATTCATCCTTATCCTATTAGTTTTTGGAGTAACCCAAATTCAGGCACAGAAAAAAAAGACTAAAACAGTCAAAAAAGCAATTATTTCAAAAGTAATAACAGCACCCCAAATAAGTCCTTTTGCAATGCTTTCTGCCAATAACACTTTCCCAATTAATACCGTTTGTGTGAGCCCAGATGGAAAACAAATACTTTCGTCAGGCGATGATGGAACCATTCGCTTTTGGGATATTGCAACCAGGAAAGAAATTAATAATTTTCCTGCAGAAAAAGTAAGTTCAGGTGTGGTTTACCCAGTAACAGAAGTTGCTTACAGTCCTGACGGAAATACTTTTATCTCTGGTCAAAAAAGTTCATTACCAAAACTTTGGGATATTGCTCTAGGAAAAGTAATGAAAAGAGTAAGTCAAAAAACTGCCGGTGTTTATTCTCTCGCATTTAGCCCCAATGGAAATTTAATAGCATTGGGTACTTATGGATCAATATCAATATGTGATACAAATTCAAGTAAAGAAATTTTAATACCAATATCAAGAACAAGCCCTATAATTTCTATCGAATTTAGTCCTGATAACCAATCCCTTATTGCGGTTGCTGATAATCAAGAAATTTCACTTTGGGATACTAGTAGCGGAACTAAAATACGCAATTTTGACATTCATAATTATCAAAAAGACCTAGAATATGCTACTGATGCTTCATTCACCCCTGATGGCAAGACAATAATTACAAGTGGATTTAACAAAGATCCCTATCAAGGAATTATTAAAATGTGGAATGCAAACAATGGCACACTTATTAATACTATTATAGATGGTCAAAGTGTAGATTGTTTAGCCATAAGCCACGACGGGCTAAAATTAGTCACAGGAAATTTTGATCATTCAGTAAAACTATGGGAAATCGCTACAGGTAAACTTTTAAAAGTACTCATTGGTCATAAAAACTATATCAAATCAGTATGTTTTAGTCCTGATGACCAAACCGTTGTTGCAAGTAGCACACATGGCACTATAAATCTGTGGAGAACGAACTAAAGAAACAAGACTACCATTCAATTTTAATTTAAAAGTGATAATTTATTTGTCACTTTTTTTGTTTCTAAAATTTTCAATACCCATAAAAGCAGTATCAAATCAAAGACTTCTTCCAACTTTTTGACACCAATTTCCAAAAACTAAATTGGTAAAAAATTGGTATCAGACCTTTAAGAAAATTTATTCATAAATCTGCCCTTAAGATAAAAGATCCTTACAATTCCTTCAACAACTCCATGTATCTTTGTAAAACAGAAATAAATCACTGAAATAAATTCAGCATAATGAAGAACCTACACGATATTCTTAAAAAAGAAAACTACAGAAAAGTGAAATTTAAGATAACTAAAACACAGCATCTTTTGATAAAAGCAAAAATCAATGGTGTAACAGGCAACTTCATTCTAGACACAGGAGCTTCAAACAGCTGTGTAGGATTTGAGAGTGTCGATTTGTTTTTATTGGAAGCCAAAAAATCAAAGACAAAAGCCGCTGGTGCAGGAGCCACAGGAATGTTTACGCAACTGGCTTTAAAAAATCAATTGCAACTTGGCACTTGGAAAGATTCTGATTTTGAACTCGTTATTTTTGATTTATCTCATGTAAATGAAGCGCTAACACAACACAAGACCAAACCGGTTCATGGCATTATAGGGGCTGATATTTTAATGAAAGGGAAAGCGATTGTGGATTATTACAACCATTATTTGTATTTGTTGAAATAAAAGAAAAGAGCGTATCGAAAATCAATACGCTCTATTTCCTACTACAAACCTCAACAAATTTATTCTTTAACCATTTTAGTGGTGGTTATTTTTCCATCTACAGCTGTTTTTACTATATAAACTCCTTTTGAAAGTTGACTTGTTTGAATAGTTGTGGAATTACTTTTTGGACTTTTTACTAAAACTTCCTGACCTAAAACAGTATAAACACTTACTTTTTCGATGGCACTATTCGCTTCAATTGTCAAATAATTAGTAACTGGGTTTGGATACATTATCACTTTTGAAATTTCAAAATTAGCAACACTTAAGTTAGAAACTGTTTTACTGAAATAGACATTATCAATATAAACCGTCCCCGCTGGTGCTCCAGACAACACTAATTGGGCAATATGTCCTTTGGTGGTTAACCCTGTAAACTCTGACAAAGGAATATCATAACTATTCCATCCTGACAATGTTGGCGTGCGAGTAACTTCAAACTCTACATCATCGCCTCCTTGATACACTCCGTTTGCACCAAAATCAACTAATTTAACTCGGAAAGCTGTTAAATCTGGCGTCCACACATCGATATGAAAATATAACATTTGAGTCGCATCTATTGTTCCGGTAACATCTACTCCAAAATAACTCAAATTAGTATACTTTTTAGTGTCATTTCCCGCAATTTGCAAATCAGTTAAATTACTTCCTGCGGACCAATCCGTTCTCCAAGTAGTAATAGGTACATTCGTGTAAGCATTACTGAACATAGAAATAACATCTGCTAAAGCACTAGTTGGTGTAGGCGCTGCAACGGTTGGTTCCGTTGGTGTTACTACTACGGTTGATTTATAAAAATAAAAATTGTCCAAATAAACCGTTGTTCCGGTAGGAACAGATGACAAACTCATTTGAAAAACAGTACTAAAGTTTATCCCGGGGAAATTAGCAGCATTTAAAACCATATCAAAACTATTCCATCCCGCTGCGATTGTCAATGTTACACCGGCTTCTACAGGACCTTGATTGATAAGATTAATTTTTACCGAAGTTGCACTTGAAGACCATAAATCTACGTGCATCGTTGTCATATCAGAAAGATCAAAAACCTCAGCACCGGGTAAAGTAATTCCTTGATAGTTGAAGTTACTTAATTTTCTTGTGTTATTGCCTGCAATAAGTTCATCGGTAACATCAGTAGACTGACCCCAACATTTGCACCAGTCACCTGCTTTGTATACGGCATAAGCATCGCTAAAAATAGATTTCACATCCGTAGCAACTCGTGTCGGAGGAGTAGGTGCAGCTACTGTTGGCGAAGTTGCGGCAACTGGAGCAGCTATTTTTGCAGAAAACGTAATATTATCAACGTAACATACATGATCAGCCGTTCTTGTGGTTCCTTCTGGAATAAAATCAGGAAAAACAATAATTTGATCAATTCCGGTGGAAACTCCTTCTCCTATTTTTCCTGCAAAATTAAATGTCAATTCTTCCCATTCATTAATTTTAGTATTGGTAACTGTTATTTCTCCGGTAGAACCGCCATCAGGGCGTGCCAACTTAATACCTACTTTGCTGATTACATCTTTATACACCATCATTTTAATCGTACTATTGGTTTCATTCAACGTAAACGTTCCAATACCATTTGTACCAGAAGCATGAGCCGTTTCAAAACCAGTATACCAAGCACCGGCAACCAAAGCAGTAAATTTAGCTGCTGTGTTTGAAGTGTTAATTCCTGTTTTATTAGGATTTGCTGCTAACAAAGAAGCTGTTGAGCCTCCCGATGGATTATCAAAAGAAGTCAAGACCCAAGTAGACCCATATTCACCAGTTTCAAAGGTAACCGGTGCATAAGGCGCTGCAGCGGGTGGAGCTACTATTGCGACCTTATTAAAATATACATTATCTATAAAAATTGTTCCTGCTGAACCTGAGAAAACGAACTGTGCAATATGTGCTTTTGTCGTCAAACCAGTAAATTGAGAAAGCGGAATCTCTAAGCTATTCCATCCGCTTAAAGTTAAGGTGCGGGTGATTTCAAACTCCTTATCGTCACCGCCTTGGTATGCACCATCAGCTCCAAAATCGACTATTTTAATTTTAAAAGTTGTAACATCAGGAGTCCAAACATCAATATGAAAATTAAGCATAGCTGAAGCATCAATTTTATTGGCTTCAGTAATTACTCCAAAATAACTTAAATCCGTATATTTTTTAGTGTCATTTCCAGCGATTTGAATATCAGACAAAACATTCCCTGATTGTCCCCAATCTGCTCTCCAATTATCAACAGTAACATTTGTATAAGCATTGCTGAATAACGAGATAACGTCCGTGGATACAACAGTCGGTGTTGGCGCAGCAACAGTTGGCACAGTTGCTGCTGGTTTTGCTGAAAAAGTTACATTATCAAAATAATTGGTCGTTTCCGCTGTTCTAGCATTGAAATCCAAAAAGAATATGATTTGATCAATATTGATAGTTTCAAACAATCCTATTTTTCCTGAAAAATCAAAAGTTAGTTCTTCCCATTCATTGATTTTAGTGTTAGCTACTTTAATTTCTTGTTGTGCGCCACCATTTCCTATTGCAAATTTGATACCTACATCACTAATAACTGATTTATAAACCATTATTTTAACAATGCTGTTGGATGCGCTCAAAGTAAAAGTTCCAATACCATTGACTCCCGAAGCATGGGCCGTCTCAAATCCGGCATAAGGAGCAGCTCCAGAAGCACTACTGCCAGCTATAAATTTCCCAACCGTTGCTGAGCTATTTATTCCTCCAGGGAATGGATTGGAAACTTTAGAATAACCAGCTCCAGTTCCATTTTCAAAAGTAGTAAACGACCATGTGGAACCGAATTCTCCGTTCTCAAAGGTGACTGGTGCATTTTGTGAGAATCCTGTTAAAAAAAACAACAGGAAAATAAATAAAGTAAAGTTCTTCATAATTTTGAGGTTTAGTTATTCTCAAATTTATGAATGTATTGTGTTGTGATTTAAAATGAGACCTATCTAAAAACTATACAGCACAACAAAGAAATTTTACAGACACAAACAGCCTAAAATCCTACTATAACTGAGACTTAACTTTATTTTATGAGGCATAAAAAAGAAGCACAACAGCATCTAAACACGAAATGTTGTGGTAATGTTATGGTTAATCCTTAAAACAATACACCTGTTTTTAAATAAAATATAATTAATTATGTAATTAAAAATCATAATCGCAATAAAAACCAAAAATAATCACATATTTATAGTTCAATAATTCACCAGCAAAAAAAATCCCGCCCTGTTACAAAACAAGGCGGGATTAAAATATATTTTTATAAAATTGATAAAACCAATTTTACAACTCTAACGCTTTTTTAGGATTATTATCCATCAATAATTCCATTGGATTTTCTAACGCTTCTTTAACTGCTACTAAGAACCCAACAGACTCACGCCCATCAATAATTCTATGGTCATAAGACAACGCTACGTACATCATTGGGTGAATTTCCACTTTACCGTTTACAGCAATTGGACGCTCGATAATGTTGTGCATTCCAAGGATTCCTGATTGTGGAGGATTGATAATTGGCGTACTCAACATACTTCCAAAAACACCACCGTTAGTAATCGTGAACGTTCCGCCAGTCATATCATCAACTGTGATTTGTCCGTCACGTGCTTTTAATGCCAATCTTTTAATATCAGCTTCAACTCCACGGAAAGTCAAGTTTTCAGCATTACGAACTACAGGAACCATTAATCCTTTTGGTCCTGAAACCGCAATTGAAATGTCGCAAAAATCGAAAGCAATCTTATGATCACCATCCATCATTGAGTTTACATCCGGGAATAATTTTAATGCTCTGGTTACTGCTTTAGTAAAGAAAGACATGTATCCTAAACCAATTCCACTATGTTTTGCTTTGAAGGCATCTTTGTATTCATTACGAATCAAGTTGATTGGCGTCATATTTACTTCGTTGAAAGTAGTCAACATTGCTGTTTCGTTTTTAGCGGCAACTAATCTTTCAGCCACTTTTCTACGCAACATAGATAATTTAGTACGCTCTGTTCCACGAGAACCACCTGTAGGAGTTCCCATTGAAGGCACAGCATTTACTGCATCATCTTTAGTTATTCTTCCGTCTTTTCCAGTTCCTGTTATGGAAGCTGGCGCTATATTTTTTTCGTCTAATATTTTTCTTGCTGCTGGAGATGGAGTTCCTGAAGCGTAAGTTGCTGCTGGAGCTGCTGCTACCGGAGCCGCTTTTGGTGCTTCTGCTTTAACTTCAGCTTTTGGAGCTTCAACTGCTGCTGGTGCATCACCTGCTGGTTTTGCTGCACTAGTATCGATTAAACAAACTACCGCTCCTACTGCTACTGCATCGCCTTCTTCTGCTTTTAAAGTAATGATTCCGCTTGCTTCTGCTGGCAATTCTAATGTTGCTTTATCAGAATCAACCTCAGCAATTGCTTGGTCTTTCTCTACATAATCTCCGTCTTTTACCAACCAAGTTGCAATTTCAACTTCTTTTATAGATTCCCCTGGTGATGGGACTTTCATTTCTAAAATCATCTTTCTTTTAGTTTAAAGTTTAAAGTTAAATCATTTAAAGTTTAAGGTTTAAAGTTCTACAAATGGAACTTTAAACCTTAAACTTTAAACTTTTTTCTATCTAAATAAATTTTTATCAAAAACCATTTTTATCGCATCGGCCTGACGACGTTTTGCTCTAGTGTAACTTCCAGCCGCTGGAGCTGCATAGGCTTTTAGTGAAGCCAATCTCCATTTTACTAAATCGAAATTCATCAACATGTAACTGTAAGCTCCCATGTTTTTTGGCTCTTCTTGTGCCCAAACATAATCATCAGCGTTTGGATATTTAGCAATAATCGCTTTTAATTGCTCAACAGGCAATGGGAATAATTGTTCGATCCTAACAACTGCTACATCTTTACGACCATTGTTTTCTCTTTCGGCAGTAATGTCGTAATAGAATTTTCCGGTACAGAAAACTAATGTTTTCACATCGGCTTTATTCACTGTTTCATCATCAAATGTTTCCTGGAAACTTCCTGTTGCAAATTCTTCAACAGAAGAAACTACTCTTGGATCACGCAACAAACTCTTTGGTGTAAACACAATAAGCGGTTTACGGAAAGTTGTTTTCATTTGTCTTCTCAACAAGTGAAAGAAGTTGGCTGGCGTTGTACAATCGGCAACATACATATTATGTCTGGCGCAAAGTTGTAAATAACGCTCCATTCTTGCAGAGGAATGCTCTGCTCCTTGTCCTTCATATCCGTGAGGCAATAATAAAACAATTCCGTTTTGGTTGTTCCATTTATCTTCTCCACAAGAGATGTATTGGTCAATCATAATTTGGGCTCCATTACTGAAATCTCCAAACTGTGCTTCCCAAATGGTTAATGTATTTGGGTTTGCCAAAGCATATCCATAATCAAATCCTAAAACACCGTATTCAGATAAAAGAGAATTGAAAATATTGAATTTTCCGGTTGCTCCTTCTAAATTACTTAACAAAGTTACTTCTTCTTCTGAATCTTCTACTTTTACAACAGCATGGCGGTGAGAGAATGTCCCACGCTCCACATCTTGTCCGGAAATACGAACATCGTATCCTTCTTTTAAAAGCGAACCATACGCTAAATGTTCGGCCATAGCCCAATCCAGCTTATTCGTTTCGAAAAACATTGTTTTTCTGTCGTTGATCAGTTTTTGTATTTTGCTGATAAATTTTTTATCTGTCGGTAAGTTACAAATCACGTTTGCAACCTCAGTAAGTCCTTCTTTTGGGAAAGTAGTATCTACTTTTTTAAGCATTTCAACATCTGAAACTTGCTCAAAACCTTTCCATTCATTCTTCATGAACGGAGTGATAATAGTCAAATCTTTTTTACGCGATTCTTCTAAATTCACTTCCAAGTTTGACTTATATTCTTGCTCTAATCCTTTTACAAAAGTACTGTCTATCAAACCTTCTGCAAGCAGTTTGTCCATGTAGATATCTCTTGGATTTTTGTGCTTTGCAATGATTTTGTATAATACCGGCTGGGTAAAACGAGGCTCATCACCTTCGTTATGTCCGTATTTTCTATATCCTAATAAATCGATGAATACATCGCGGCCAAATTGCATTCTGAAATCCAACGCAAATGACATCGCATGAACTACCGCTTCAGCATCATCTGCATTTACGTGTAATACTGGCGAAAGTGTTACTTTGGCAACATCCGTACAATACGTAGAAGAACGTGCATCAAGGTAATTAGTCGTAAAACCTACTTGATTATTGATTACAATATGGATAGTTCCTCCGGTTTTATAACCGTCAAGTTGTGCCATTTGTACAATTTCATACAAAATTCCCTGACCTGCAATTGCAGCATCACCGTGAACAGCGATTGGCAATACTTTAGAGAAATCGTTAGGGAAATATTTATCTTGCTTTGCTCTTGTAATCCCTTCGATAACTGCACCAACAGTTTCAAGATGCGAAGGATTTGGAGCCAAATTGATATTGATTTTTTTTCCGGTGCTTGTAACTTTGTCAGCAGTAAGTCCTAAATGGTACTTTACATCTCCATCAAAGTATTCTTGATCGTAATCTTTACCATCAAATTCACCAAAAATGTCTTGGGTTGATTTGCCAAAAATATTTGCCAAAACATTCAAACGACCACGGTGTGCCATTCCCATTACAAACTGCTCTACTCCTTTTTCGGCTGCTTTTTCAATTAAAGCATCCAAAGCCGGAATGATTGATTCTCCACCTTCAAGAGAAAAACGTTTTTGACCTACATATTTAGTATGCAAAAAATTTTCAAAAGAAACGGCTTGATTTAATTTATTCAGAATTGATTTCTTTTCGTCCAAAGAAAATTTAGGTTGATTGTCATTAACCCCCAATTTTTTCTGAATCCACTCCACCACTTCTGGATTACGGATGTACATATACTCCACCCCAATATGCTGACAATATATAGTGTCAAGGTGAGTTATTATTTCTTGAAGCGTACACGGTTGTATATTGATAACCTTTGCCGCGTCAAAAACAGTATTTAAATCTGCTGCTGAAAGTCCGAAATTCGAAATTTCAAGTGTAGGTGATGAAGTCCTTCTTTCACGAACCGGATTTGTTTTGGTAAACAAATGCCCTCGAGAACGGTATCCATCTATTAATTTCAATACATTAAATTCCTTTTGAAGCTTATCTGATACTAAATTAATATCTGAATTATTAGCTGCAAAATTAGCGATTTGTTCAACCTTGTTCTCCTCGTTGTAAGTAGTCATCCCAAAATCGAAACCTTGAAAAAAACCTCTCCAACTTGGCTCAACGCTATCTGGATTCTCTAAATATTGATCGTATAATTGTGCGAAAAATTCGGTGTGTGCTGCGTTTAAAAATGAAAACCTATCCATAATATTTAGTGAATATACTTTTTTGTTAAAATAGTTTGGCAAAAGTACAATAATAGAATAAATTTATAATTTATTTTAAGATACTTTTACATTGAAAAATGTTAAAAAACTGAAAACTTATGACAAAGAATAGCTTTTTAGACGATTCCAAATCATTAATGGTGATTATTATCCTATTTTTTTCAAGTTGCCTGTTTGCACAACAAAACACATCCTCTACTAAAACCCAAAATGAGTTTTGGAGGAACGTACAATTTGGAGGCGGAATAGGTTTAGGCTTTGGTTCTGGCTATACGGACATTTCATTGGCGCCAAGTGCCATTTACAATTTCAATGATTATGTGGCTTTGGGTGTTGGCCTACAATATAAATATTTAAAACAAAGAGATTATTACGCTTCCCATTTGTATGGCGGCAGTGTTATAGGTCTTTTTAATCCAATACAAGAAATCCAACTTTCGGCTGAACTGGAACAATTAAGGGTTAATGTAAATCTAGAGGGATCCAATAGCAATTCACAAGATTACTGGAATACGGGATTGTTTATTGGTGCAGGTTACCGATCCGGAAATGCAACAATTGGCGCTCGTTACAATGTTTTGACTGACAAAAACAATATTTACGGCAGTGCCATTATGCCATTTATCAGAGTTTATTTTTAAAGAAAAACTAAAATAATTATGAAAAAACAACAAACCATTTGCAAGATTATGATTTACTTATGCCTATATATTGGCTGTCCAAAAATATTTTCGCAAACTTCAAAAGATAGTATGACTCAAAAAGTAGCTGATACCACTGTTGTTAAAAAACCAGAAAAATTAAAATTCGGTTGTGGATTCGGGCTGAACTTTGTTGGGGGTACAAATATTAGTGTTTCTCCTAATTTAACATACACTATTAGCGATAAAATAGCAGTGGGAGGAGGATTACAAGGAAGTTACGCAGCAATAAAAAATTTACAAAACACAACTACTTTTGGAGCAAACGTATTAGGGCGGTACAATCCAGTAAAAAAAATAACGACTCTATTAGAATTTTCTGAATTAAGGGTTTCCACTAAAAAAGATTCTCCAACAGAGAAAAGCACCAATAGTTATTGGGATTCAGCACTTTTTGTCGGCGCTGGATACAACGTTACAAGTAAAATCTCCTTTGGAGCTAAATATAATTTCCTGTATAAAGAAGGAAAAAGCGTTTATACTAGCCCAGTGATTCCTTTTGTAAATATTTCTTTTTAATTTGAATATTTATTCCTGAACCAGACTTTTTGCCATTCTCTTTTTAAAATTAAAAAAGCGACTTGTTCTGCAAGAACTACTAAATCAGAACCGTCTAGTTTTTTTATTTCTTCCTCAGAAACATCAATTATGTAAAGTAAATTGAGGTATTCAGCAAACTTGTATTGAATGAGTCGATAGATTTTCTCATGCAATTGCAACTTCAATTCATTCGGAGAAATACTCAAAGGAAAATCAATTGCTTCATTAGCCAAATTAAAATCCTTATTCATTTGTTCGATTAATTTCAAATATAAGTTTTCGCCTTCTGCTTCAGTAAGTAGTAAATCGGTATTTTTTGGAACTATAAACATTTGATTTCAGATTGTTGATTAACGAATTTAGATTTTTGATTTTAAGAAACTGCTCAAAATGTTTGATTTTTTTGAATTATACTGATTTTTGAAATAAACCATTATTTATCCGAAGTAAAACTTCTGCGATCAAAAATCTAAACTTTTCTTCCCATTAAGTTTTCACCAAAAGCCTTCAACATTTCTTTTTTATCTACGCTGATATTCATTTTATCCAACGTTTGAAAAGCCTTAAACGTAAAATCCTGAATCGCATCTTGAGTTGCTTTTGAAGCACCTGAGCTGTTAAAAAGTTCTTTTACCGTTTTGATTTTCTCCGTATTGCCTTCTGGCTGAATAGAGAACAGTCGTCTTAATTCTTCTGCTTCTACTTCATTTGAAAAAGCAACCGCTTTAAGATACAAATACGTTTTTTTATTTTCTATAATGTCTCCACCTACTTGTTTTCCAAAGGTTTCAGGATCACCAAAAGCGTCTAGAAAATCATCTTGTAATTGAAAAGCCAAACCTAAATTCAGTCCAAAATCATAAATCAAATTTGCGTTTTCTTCTGAAGTTTCTGCAATAATCGCTCCCATTTTCATGGCGGCAGCAACCAATACGGCCGTTTTATATTGAATCATTTTCAGGTACTCAGGAATGGTAACGTCATTTCTTTCTTCAAAATCAACGTCCCACTGTTGCCCTTCACAAACTTCAAGAGCGGTTTTGCTAAATAACTTCGCTAAATCTCGAAAAATAATAGGTTCATATTGTTCGAAATATTGGTACGCTAAAATCAGCATGGCATCACCAGATAAGATTCCGGTGTTTAAATTCCATTTCTCGTGTACCGTTTCCTGTCCTCTTCGCAATGGCGCATCATCCATAATATCATCATGAACCAATGAGAAATTATGAAAAACTTCAACAGCCAAAGCCGCCGGTAACGCTTTTTTATAATCTGCATCAAAAACCTCTGCACTCATTAATGTAAGCACCGGACGCATTCTTTTCCCTCCAAGATCTAATATATAATGTATGGGTTCGTATAGATTTCTCGGTTCTTTGGTTTCATATTGTGATTTCAAATAATCCGAAAGAAACTCTTGATACTGGTAAATAGAATGCATAAAATAATTTTTTGGCTAATTTACAGTATTCAATTTGCATTACAAACTTCCTTTTGTCATCAAATGTTAAATAAATCAAAATACATTGGAAACTATTTTAGTATTCAAAGTTTCCTTCTTACATTTGCCAACGAAAATTTAACGTTTTGAAATCTTTAGCGGTTTTAAAATAAATTCCAAATACAACGCAACGAATTATGAAAACAAAATGGACAGTTGACTCGAATCAATCAGATGTTCTGATAAAAATGAGGCACTCAATAATTGCTTATCTGGCAGGTTCCATAAATAAATTCAACGGACATATTGATATTGAGGATAATCAAATAGAAGATGCTTCGATTGAATTCTCTTTGGATGTAAATAATAAAGATGCAAAACTAGAACAAATAGATACTCATCTGGGGTTGAATGACTTATTTGACATTAAGGAGTTTCCAATTATTAGTTTCAAGTCGACCTCATTCGAAAAAGTCAATAAAAACATCAATTTTTTGAAAGGAAATCTTACCATAAAAAAACATCACAAAAGTAGTGGAGCTTGATGCTGAATTCATTGGATTCAATACGTATGATGGCGATCAAAAAGCTGCTTTTGAAATAACTGGTCATATTAATCGCAAAGACTTTGGTTTGAACTTTACTTCGTTTAATCAAACTGGCGGTTTAGCTTTAGGACAAGACATTAAGTTCATGGCAAACTTAGAATTAACCGCTTAATAAGAAAGCAAATGTTAAATAAACATAAAATTTAAGGAAACTATTTTGGTTTTCAAAGTTTCCAAATTACATTTGCACCAAATTTAACAGTTTAAATAAATCACAACTGATTAAGAATAAAGAAAATGAAAGAGAAAATTATATCCAAAGCAAAAGAAATGTTTTTGAAACTTGGTTTCAAAAGTATTACTATGGATGATATTGCCGGTGAAATGTGCATTTCCAAGAAAACGATTTATAAATATTTTGCCAATAAAGAATTATTGATAGAGGAAAGTGTTCAAGTTATTCATACAGAAGTTAATGGAATAATTGCCGAAATTACTTCTAAAGACTTTAATGCAATCGAAGAAAACTTTGAAATAAGACGCATGTTTGCAGAGATGTTTAAAGCCACTGACACTTCCCCTCTTTATCAATTAAAAAAGCATTATCCTGAAATCCATGAAAAAGTGTTAACCTACCAAGTGGAAATGTGCCAAACTTGTTTTCGAGAAAATATTGAAAAAGGAATTGCACAAGGTTTATATCGAAATGACATAAATATCGAAGTTTATGTTAATTTTTATTACTCATTAATTTTTACCATTAATGAAAACATAAGATCTGAAAGAGAAGTGTTCTCATTAGAAATGGAAGCTTTACAATACCACACCAGAGCAATGGCTACAGAAAAAGGAATTGCCGAATTAGAAAAAAACTTACTTAATCCAATTACATAAACAATGAAAAAAATAATCATACTATTAACCCTAACATTTGCACTTGGTGCCAATGCACAAGAAGTCAAATCACTTACGCTAAAAGAAGCGATTAACTACGCTTTAGAAAATAAAGCGGAAGCCAAAAAAGCAAAACTACAAGTAGAAAATAGTGAGTACCAAATTCAGGAAGTGCGTTCACAAGCGTTACCACAAATTTCTGCTAACGGTAATTTGACTTACAATCCTATAATACAAACAACCGTTATTGATGGTGCAGGATTTGGCGCACCGGGAACAACCATTCAGGCTGCTTTTGGTCAAAAATGGGTTTCAACAGCCGGTGTTTCTTTGACACAAGCTATATTCGACCAAACGGTTTTTACAGGTTTGAAAGCGGCAAAATCCACTAGAGAGTTTTACCAAATCAACGAACAATTAACCGAAGAGCAAGTAATTGAGCGTGTGGCCAATAATTATTATCAGGTTTATGTTCAAAGACAAAAACTGACTGTTATTGACAGTATGTATAAAAACACCACAAAAGTAAAAGACATCATTAAAGGTCAGTATGATAATGGTCTAGCCAAAAAAATTGATTTAGATCGAACTTTAGTAAGGATTTCAAACATCAATACGCAACGCCAACAAGTTTTGAATGCAGTTCAAATTCAAGAAAATGCATTGAAATTTTACATGGGAATGCCAATAGAAACTCAAATCGAGATTCCACAAACAGCATTTGAAGTGAGCCCACAATCATTGTCAGAAGTTCCAAATACGGCAAACAGAACAGAATATTTGCTTTTGAAAAAACAAGAACAACTTTTATTTTATCAAAAAAAGGCTGTTGAAGCAGGATATTACCCAACATTATCATTGAACGCAGGTTACAATTATATTGGTCAGGGTCCAAAAATGCCTATTGGAGGAAAACCATCTGATGGCGTGTATTGGTCTGATTTCTCTTCAATTGGATTGAATTTAAAGGTGCCTATTTTTACTGGATTTAGTACTCGTTCCAAAGTAAGACAAGCCGATATTGATTTGAGAACCATAAAAGAAGACATCAACGATACAAAATTATCTCTTGATTTGGCTTTTGCCAATGCCAAAACTCAAATTGACAATAGCTTAACCACTATCAACAATCAAAGAGAAAATGCGCAATTAGCTAAAGAAGTTTTAGACAACACCAGAAACAATTATGTACAAGGATTAGCCTCTTTAACTGATTTACTGGATGCTGAAAACTCATTGACTGAAGCACAAAACAACTATACATCTGCAATATTAGACTACAAACTGGCAGAAATACAATTAATCAAATCAAAAGGCGAATTAAAAACACTTATAAATAACTAACAAAAATGAAAAAAAATATAATAATCATAGTAGCAATTTTAGCAGCTTTAGGTGTTATCGCATATACTTTAACGAAAAACAAAGAAGAAAATGAAGCAAAAACTGCTATTGTAGCAGAGAAAAATGCCAGTGTTTCTGTAAAAGTTGCAACCGTAAAAATTGAAGAAGTTTCTCTTGATTTTTCTGCCAATGGAAATTTTGCGCCACTACAAGAATTGAGTTTTTCTGCTGAGAAACCAGGAAGAGTAGTTCGTGTTTTAGTTGAGGAAGGAGACAGAGTAAGAATAGGTCAAACTTTAGCAGTTGTAAGAAGCGAACAAATTTCGGCTGACTTACAAACTGCAGAAGCTTCGTATCAAAATGCATTGACGGATTACAGCCGTTTTGAAAATGCTTTTAAAACTGGTGGTGTGACGAAACAACAATTGGATCAGGCCAAATTGAATTTGGTAACTTCAAAATCAAGATTACAACAAGCAAAAGTTAATATTGGCGATACCAATATCAAAGCGACAATTAACGGAATCGTAAACAAAAAATACATTGAACCAGGATCAGTTCTTGGCGCTGCAACGCAAATGTTTGACATTGTAAATGTTTCAAAATTGAAATTGAAAGTAAATGTTAATGAAAATCAAGTTGCAGGTTTAAAAGTAGGCAATACAATTACCGTAAAAGCAAGTGTGTATCCTGACGCTACATTCTCTGGAAAAATTACCTTCATCGCACCAAAAGCAGATGCAAGTTTGAACTTTCCAGTAGAAATAGAAATTGCTAATAACGCTTCAAATGATTTGAAAGCCGGAATGTACGGAACTGCTGAATTTGCTTCAAACCAACAAAAACAATCGTTGATGATTGTTCCTAGAAATGCTTTTGTAGGAAGTGTGAGCAGCAACGAAATCTTTGTAATCGAAAATGGAACTGCTAAACTGAAAACGGTTACAGCAGGAAGAATCCTTGGTGATAAAGTAGAAATTTTAAACGGACTTTCTGATGGTGAAACTGTAATTGTTACAGGTCAAATCAATCTTCAAGACGGATCTAAAGTGGACGTTATAAAATAAGTCTTAAAGTCATAAAGAAACCGCTTAAAGCCTAAAGCTTAAAGCCTAAAGCAAAGAAAAAAATGAAATTAGCAGAAATATCCATAAAACGTCCCTCATTAGTTATCGTATTATTTACGATTCTAACATTAGGAGGACTGTTCAGTTACAGCCAATTGGGCTACGAATTGATTCCAAAATTCGAAACCAATGTAATTACTGTTGCTACTATTTATCCTGGAGCGTCTCCAAGTGAGGTAGAAAATACGGTGACTAAAAAAATTGAAGATGCGATTGCATCCTTAGAAAATATTAAAAAAATAGACTCGAAGTCCTACGAAAGCTTGTCTACCGTGTCTATTACATTGACCTCTTCGGCTGATGTTAATATCTCTATGAACGATGCGCAACGTAAAATAAACGCTATTCTTAGTGATTTACCGGATGATGTTGAAACGCCTTCGTTGAGTAAATTTTCCTTAAGCGATTTACCAATTATGACTATTGGTGCCAACGGAAAAATGGATGAAGTTGCTTTTTACGACTTAATTGATAAAAAATTAGCACCCGTTATTTCTCGAGTAGAAGGTGTGGCACAAGTAAATATTATTGGTGGTCAAGAAAGAGAAATTCAAGTCAATCTTGATGCAGTAAAAATGCAAGGCTACGGACTTTCTGTTCCGCAAGTACAACAAAATATTTTATCTTCTAATTTGGATTTTCCAACAGGAAACATTCAAACTCGTGAGCAGAAAATATTAATTCGTTTGGCCGGAAAATATAAAAATGTTGATGAATTAAGAAACTTGGTTGTATCCTCTAAAAACGGAATTCAAGTACGTTTAAGTGATATTGCTGATGTTCAGGATACTCAAAAAATCACTGAAAAAGTAGCACGTGTCAATCAAAAAAGCGCTATTATTTTACAAATTATTAAACAATCGGATGCTAATGCGGTTGCGGTAAGTGAAGAATTAGTTAAAACAATTGCTAAACTGGAAACCGATTATAAAGCGAATGGTTTAAAATTAGAAATTGCAAAAGACAGTACTATTTTTACGCTTGAAGCTGCTGATGCTGTTGTACATGATTTACTTATTGCAGTACTTTTAGTTGCACTTGTAATGTTGTTTTTCTTGCACAGTATTAGAAACTCGTTGATTGTAATGGTTTCTATTCCTGCTTCTTTAATTGCTACTTTCATCGGAATTTATTTGATGGGTTATACCTTAAACTTAATGAGTTTATTAGGTCTTTCTCTTGTTGTAGGTATTCTTGTGGATGATGCCATTGTGGTTCTGGAGAATATTTACAGGCACATGGAAATGGGTAAAAACAAGGTTCGTGCAGCCTATGATGGAACTGCGGAAATTGGTGGAACCGTTGTATCGATTACTTTAGTAATTGTGGTGGTATTTTTACCAATTGCAATGAGTACCGGATTGGTTTCTAATATTATTACACAATTCTGTGTAACGGTAATTATTTCAACATTGTTGTCTTTAGTAGCTTCATTTACAATCATTCCGTGGTTGTCTTCACGATATGGAAAATTAGAACACATTGAAGGCAAAAATCTTTTTGGAAAAATTATCCTTGGATTTGAAAGCTATTTAACACGTTTTACAAATTGGGTTTCAGGATTATTAGAATGGTGTTTGGATCATTATTTTAAAACATTGGCTATCGTTTTAGTAATCTTTTTTGGTTCTATGATTAGTTTATTTGGTGGTGGATTTATTGGTGGAGAATTCTTTGCAGCGTCTGATAGTGGTGAGTTTTTAGTTCAAATAGAAATGCCAAAAGATGCTTCATTAGAGCAAACCAATTTCATGACGCAAAAAGCAGAAGCATTTTTGAAGAACGAAGCGTATGTTTTTAGTCAAATTACAACGATTGGGCAAACCAGTGAAGGTCTTGGTGCTTCGCAAGCAACTGCTTACAAGTCTGAGATAAACGTTAAAATGGTTGGATTAGATAAACGTGATGAACCTGCAAATGTGTATGCTGCAAAAACAAAACGTAAATTAGAAAAAATATTAGTTGGAGCAAAAGTTAAAACGGTTCCAGTTGGTATTTTAGGAACTGCAGAAGATGCCACTTTAGGATTAATTGTAACTGGTCCAAATGTAGAAAGCGCCATGCAATTTGCAAAAGCAGCAGAAAAAGAATTACGTACCATTCCAGGAGCAACAGAAATCGAATTATCAGTAGAAGATGGAAATCCGGAAGTGAACGTAAAAGTGGATAGAGATAAAATGGCTGCTTTGGGATTGAGTTTGCAAACAGTAGGTATTACCATGCAAACTGCTTTTAGCGGAAATACTGATGGTAGATTTAGAGCTGGTGAATACGAATACGACATCAATATTAAATACAATGCATTCGACAGAAAAAGTATCGCCGATGTAAGTAACTTAATCTTCATTAATGATATGGGGCAGCAAATAAAACTGAATCAATTTGCAACCGTAACCGAAGGTTCTGGACCAAGTGAATTAGAACGAAGAGACAAATCGGCATCGGTAACTGTAAAAGGTCAGAATGTGGGTGTAGCTTCAGGAACAATTGTATCACAATGGCAAGAAAAAATTGAAAAATTGAAAAAACCAACAGGTGTAAATTACATTTGGGGTGGTGATCAGGAAAACCAAAGTGAAGGTTTTGGTACATTAGGAATTGCATTATTAGCTGCGATTATCTTAGTTTACCTGGTAATGGTTTCGTTATACGATAGTTTTGCACATCCATTTGTAGTATTGTTTGCGATTCCGCTTTCCTTTATTGGAGCAATGTTGGCTTTGGCTTTAACCAATAATACACTGAATATCTTTACTATTTTAGGTATCATTATGCTTATTGGTCTAGTTTGTAAAAACGCGATTATGCTTGTAGATTATACCAACCAAAGGCGTAAAGCTGGCGAAACGGTTAGAACAGCATTAATCCAGGCGAATCATGCGCGTCTTCGTCCAATTTTGATGACAACTATCGCGATGGTGTTTGGTATGTTCCCAATTGCATTAGCTTCTGGAGCTGGAGCTGAATGGAAAAACGGTTTGGCTTGGGTAATTATTGGGGGATTAATTTCCTCATTATTCTTAACCTTAGTAGTAGTTCCGGTAATTTACCAAATCATGGAAAAAGCCATCAATAAACTTTCTAAAGGAGAAAAAGTTGATTATGAAGCTGAAATGGTTGCTGATTACGTACACACCGAATTAAGCGAGGATGGATTTAATCCAAAACATACCGTATAAAACGTAATTGTTTTAAAACATAAAACCTGTTCATTTATTTGAACAGGTTTTTTTATGGTTAAAAATTCCAATAAGAATTCCATTTTAATAATGGTAACTACTGGCTTTTTATACCTTTTTAATCACATAGGTCACAATTCCCCAAATGATTAATTGGTTTTCTTCCGTGACTTTTATCGGAGAATAACTTGGATTTTCTGGCATCAGATACAAACAGTCTTTCTCGAGTTGCATGCGTTTTACAGTAAACTCTCCATCGATAAAACAAATCGCAATTTTATTGTTCTGCGGTTCTAAACTTCTATCCACAACAAGAACATCCTTGTCATTGATTCCGGCATCAATCATGGAATTTCCTTTGACTTTGATGTAAAAAGTCGCCAACGGATTTTCACTCAATTCCTTGTTCAAATCAATATTCGTTTCCATAAAATCAGCCGCCGGCGATGGAAATCCAGCCGAAACACCTTCGTTTATGAAAGGAATTCGCAATTCACTTTCGAAATCAGGCAGAAAAAAATTCAATTTTTGCTCTTTGTTTATTGACATTTTATTTCGAGAATATCTTTAAAATTAGTGGTGTATCTGGGTGACAAATGATTCTGATTCATGTTCCAGGTCAAACTTAAATTTTGCGTAGCCAACTTTACTTTTTTATCTCCAATCTTGTTATTGAGTCCATCCATCACTTTCATCAATACCAAATGTTTTGGGTTTTCCTCGTCAAACAACTGCAACTGTTTCTTGTCCTGATCAATCAATTCGGTAACGATGACGCCCGCTTTCTTGAATTTTATAGTTTCATTTCCTTTGTGCAGTTTTTTCAAGATATCAATTGCTGCATTGGAAATCGTCAGTGTAGAATTTGATGCATAAGGCAACGTAATCGCCATGTTAAAATAATATTTCGAGGTTTCCACCGTATGTTTATCAACAACTAACATTACGATAATAGTATGACAGCAGGAGTTTTGCTTTCGCAATTTCTCTGCACAAACCGCAGCAAAAGTAGCAACACGTTCGCGCAGCAAATCAAAATCAGCAATCTGTTTTGGAAAACTTCGGGTGGTTGCAATACTTTTCTTTTGGTCAACAATGGGCTCTAAATCCAAAACGGATTTACCCTCGAGTTCGAATTTTAAACGCAGTCCTGTTACGCCCATTTCTTTCCTGATCCAAGCTTCGTGTTGTGGTGCAATAAAATCTAAAGCAGTCACAATATTTTTGGCTTTCATCTTTTTATTCATCCGATAACCAATGCCCCAAACATCTTCAATCTTTGTCCATTTCAAGGCTTTAATCCGCTTTTCTTCGGTGTCAATAACATAAACACCTTGCGTTCTGCCTTGGAATTTCTTGGCAATTTTATTGGCTACTTTTGACAATGCTTTTGTGGGTGCAAAACCAATGCAAACGGGAATTCCCACCCATTTTTGCACGCGGGTTTTCATTTGGATTCCATAATCTTTATAATCGGAAATAGTCAAACCATCAAAATTCAGGAAGGCTTCGTCGATGCTGTAAATTTCTAAATTAGGTGTAAATTGACCTAAAATTGCCATCACCCGATTACTCAAATCTCCATACAGCGGATAATTCGAAGAAAACACTTTTACATTTTTCTCTTTTACCAATTCCCTAATCTTGAATATTGGCGCACCCATAGGAACTCCAACATCCTTTGCTTCATTGCTTCTGGAAATCACACAGCCGTCGTTATTTGACAATATTGCAACCGGTTTACCAACGAATTCCGGTTGAAAAACACGTTCGCAGGAAGCATAAAAATTATTACAATCGACTAAAGCATACATGTTACAAAATTACTCAATATCCATTGATGCGAGTTCGTAACAAAAGTTAATTTTAAGTAATGTTGATAAGTAGTTTTATATAAAAATATTTTTAAAAATGAGGTGATTTCTCTTTTCTTAGGATTATTTCTTCGTCAAAAGCACAAGAAAACATATCGGGTCCAACAAGAATTGTATTAAAAAAATCTTAATATTCGCTTCTGAATAAAATTATTTTATTTTTTTTCAAAAACAACAACGTTCTGATTTTGAGCATTTTAAAAACAAAAAATCAATTCTTAATCTAAAAACACAAAACCACGATTCAAATCTTTGGCACGCTACTTGGATATACCTAATCAAATAAGTAAAAAAAGCGAAAGCCGAAAAGCTCAAGAGTAGGCAAAATTCAAAAATATAATTATCATGAAAAAAATTACCCTTTTAGTAGCTAGTATCTTCGTATTTGGAGGTAGTGTAGCAAACGCAGCAGAGAAAATCGATTTCTCTGTAGAAAGAAGATCTATTGTAGATTTTAGAGATGCCGACCCAATTGTGTTCACAGAAAGAGGAATTGAGTTCTTCATATTCGCTGACGGACAATTTGATTTTAATACACGCCCTTCGACCGGTTCAACTGGCGGCATGTATTATAAAGCAAGCAAAAAAGGTGGCATGAATAAAACGTATGGTGCACCAGCAAATGTTCGCAACGGAAATTATGGTGTAAAAGTAGAACACGACAACATGGGCAGAGTAAGACGTATTGGAAACGTGATGATCAACTATGACTCAAATGACAGAGTTAAACGAGTGGGTTCAGTTTACATGACATACAACCGTTATGCTTTGGAACGAGTGGGTGGTTTAGAAATTATCTACAACCGTCGTGGTCAAATTGTTGATATTGTTGGAGCCGTAAAAGGTGGTAGAGGTTATGAATATAGCCAAAACAACAACGGAAGCAACGCTTATGGCAACAGCCAAAACTCGAATGATGATGATTACTACTATTACAGAACAAATGGTACAAAAGCCAAAATCGAGGATACTAGAGTATCAGGAAGTGTAGCCATCAGAATAGACAGAAGATAGTTAGTTAGTTAGTTATATAAATGGTTT
>NZ_JASCRU010000049.1:0-6259 GCF_030010285.1 Flavobacterium sp. XS2P24 | reverse complement strand
GAAATGTTGTTTTAAAACTAATTCTACACATTCTAACTTAAATGCATAATCATACTTTACTTTTTTTTCCATAAAAATGCCCCAAATAGTGTCTAACTTTTTGGGGCATGTTCAAAACAAGGTGGCTTTTTTATTTTATAAATAATTCATAAAATGCGTTACGAAATCGATTGAAATGGGTACTTTTGCGCAAATTTTAAAAAATACAATCACTTATTTTCATTAAATTTTCAACATGGCAACCACAACTTTATACGAAAAAGAAGTTACTTTTCAAGCCGACAGGCGACGTGCAGGAGTAAAACTAATTAAAATCATCAGCGATTTATGGTATGATAAATCCATAGAAATGGTTTTATTCCGAAATCAATTAATTGACAGAAATGTCAGTGACATTATCAACCTGCATGAATATGCTGCCGAATTTGTAGGCAAGCCCATTTCAGTATTTGACTCGGTTAAAATTGCAAAAGCTATTTTAGAATTGAATTTACCACCTGCAAAATTGGACATTGGTAAACTGACGTATGAATATGGTTTAGAAGAAGATAAATATCCGGATGCCAAGTATTTTGTAATTGACAAACTTAAAAACGCAAAAGACTCTGAAGAAATTCAGCCGAAAGATGTTGTGCTATATGGTTTTGGCCGAATTGGTCGATTATTAGCCCGAGAATTAATGTCTAAAACCGGAAAAGGAAGTCAAATGCGATTGCGCGCTATCGTGACACGCGATAAAAATGATGCTAATTCTCTTGAAAAAAGAGCTTCCTTATTGCGATATGATTCCATTCACGGCGATTTTCAAGGATCAGTAACTGCTGATACTGAAAATAATGCTTTGATTATCAACGGGACAACTGTTCACGTTATTACTGCAAACGGACCTGAAGAAATTGATTACACCCTTTTTGGAATCGACAATGCATTGGTGATTGACAACACAGGCGCTTTTACAACCCACGAAGCATTAAGCCGACATTTGGTTTCCAAAGGTGTAGATAAAGTATTGCTTACCGCTCCCGGAAAAGGAGTTCCAAATATTGTTCATGGCGTAAACCATAACGAATACAATCCTGACGAAATCAATATTTTTTCGGCTGCGTCGTGTACTACCAATGCGATTACACCAATATTAAAAGCTGTTGAAGATACTTTAGGAGTTGTCAAAGGACATTTAGAAACCATCCATGCCTACACAAACGACCAGAATCTTGTGGATAATATGCACAAAAAATACCGTCGTGGTAGAGCAGCAGCCTTAAATATGGTAATTACCGAAACGGGCGCCGGAAGTGCTGTTGCAAAAGCATTGCCAAGCCTTGCCGGAAAATTAACCTCAAATGCGATTCGGGTACCGGTTCCTAACGGTTCATTGGTAGTCTTGAATCTTGAAGTGTCCAGAGAAACATCGCTGTTAGAAATCAATGCCATTATGAAAAAATATGCGTTGGAAGGCGAACTGGTAGAGCAAATCAAATATTCTTTGAATAACGAATTGGTTTCTTCGGATATCGTGGGAACATCGGCTCCTGCCATTTATGACAGTAACGCCACAATCGTTTCAACCGATGGTAAAAATATCGTGTTATACATTTGGTACGATAACGAATACGGATACAGCCACCAGGTAATCCGATTAGCAAAATACATTGCCAAAGTAAGACGTTTTACGTATTACTAGCCTATAGATTACAGGTTGATGGTTGCAGATTGTAATTTTTAGTTTTTTAGTTTTTAGATTTAGATTGAAGAAAGCAGCAACCCAGCCTGAATTAAATAGAAAATCCGTCGCGTTATCAAAACGAGACGGATTTTTTTATTTAAGCTTTTTTGTTATTCTACCGAATTTAGCCACAGATGACGCGGATTAAGCGGATTTTCATTGATTTCCAAAAAGTTATATTTAAAAATTCGATTTAACATCCACAAATTAATAATTCATAACTCATAATTAAAAAAAAACTATTCCTTAGCTTTAGTCAAATAATACACTGGAATACCTATTAGCATAATCAAAACTCCCCAACCACTTGTACTCGTTTTAGTATACAACAAAGCAATACAAATAGCCGTGGCGATAATTAGGTACAATCCTGGCAAAAATGGATATCCAAAAGCTTTATAGGGCCTTTCGGCATTTGGCATTTTCTTGCGCAGAATAAATATTCCCAAGATAGTAAGGATGTAAAATATCAAAACGATGATGACCACAAAATCTAATAAATCACCATATTTCCCTGTGAGACACAACGCCGATGCCCAGATACACTGCGCCCAAATAGACCAAGCCGGAACACTGGCATGATTCAATTCAGCGGCTTTCTTGAAGAAAACACCGTCTTGCGCCATTGTATAATACACTCTGGCTCCCGCCATAATCAATCCGTTGTTGCAAGCAAAAGTCGAAATCATAATCATCACAGCGATAATTAATGTTCCCACTGAACCAAAAATACTTTGCGAAGCCACAACAGCCACACGATCAGATTCTGCTGTAGCAATTTCATACAAAGGCACTACTGCTAAGTACATAATATTTGCCAAAATATAAATCACACTCACGATTAAGGTTCCTAAGAACAAACTCAATCCCACGTTACGTTTTGGATTTTTTATTTCTCCGGCGATAAAAGTTACTCCTTCCCAAGCCACACTGGAGAACATCGAACCTACTAAGGCAGCCGAAATTCCAGATATCAAAGCCGTTCCGCTGATAGGCAACCAAGAACCCGTTTCCACATTTAGTGTTTGTGACGTCCAAGCGTTGGTCCAGTTTGCATCCCAAACTTCTGCTTTGGCAGCCATAAAACCAAAAATAATCAAACCTGCCAATGATAAAATTTTGATAACCGTCAAAACCGTTTGTAAAATCTTCGAGTTTTTCACCCCGCGACTGTTCACATAACTCAACAAAATAATAGTAAAAATAGAAACAATCTGAGCCGCATTGAGTTTGAAATCCCCAATCTCGTATAAAATATTCTTATCACTTAAAGGCGCATATAAATAGGCGGCAAATTTAGCAAAAGCCACACCCACGGCAGCAATGGTACCAGTTTGAATCACGGCAAAAAAGCTCCAACCGTATAAAAAACCCACCAGTTTCCCGTACGCTTCCTTGATGTACACATATTGACCACCCGCTTTAGGAAACATCGCGCTCAACTCGCCATAACTCACGGCGGCAATCACCGTAATAGCACCCGTAAGCACCCACATAGCAATCAACCAACCGGCAGATCCCAACTGGCGAACCATATCGGAGCTTACAATAAATATCCCGGAACCTATCATAGAACCCACCACAAGCATGGTTCCGTCGAGTAATCCTAATTCTCTTTTAAAATCGTCTGGTTTTTGGTCTTCCATATTTTTTGGTTTTGGGGTTTTGGTTTTAGTTGGCTAAAGATATACTTTTTTTGGAAATTTCATAAATTGAAGGAGAAAAGTGAGAAATTCAAAATAAAGAGTAAAGAGACAAGAGCAAAGAGTGAGAATTAACTAACCGATTATTCCTTTGGGCGTGACCCTACAGTAGCTTTGTCGTTCCTCCTCGCTAATTTGGGTCGGGCGGTACGCTGTATTTTTATTTTCTTAAAGAAAGAAAATAAAGGATGCCGCTTCCCTCCCTCACGCAAACCGCAATATCTATAACGTTTATTCTTTTCAATAAAATTTGTAAGAAAAATTTAATATATTTGAAAGAATATATAACGAAAGAAAGTTTCGCCAAGCCACCAAAATTTGGTACACTTTCCGAATAAAAAACAACAAATTCATGTCTATCAAAAGAACCATTTGGAAAAATCAATTTAAAAGGAACGAAATTCCTGAATGGAATTGTCCTACTTGTAAAAAAGGAATTTTGAAAGGCAATGAAAAAAAATTTTCAATTAAAGAAGATAGTTCAACCATTAAACATCGTGGAAGTGAGGATTGGGAAGAATTTTGGAGAAATGGGATTTTTTGTGGAACTTTAAAATGCAATAATTCGAGTTGTGATGAAAATGTTGCAATAATTGGCGAAATGTGTGTTATCGAAGAATCATATTATTTTGAAGAAATAGATGACATGATTGAATCTTATTCAGAACTGTTAAAACCTAAACTTTTCATTCCATCTTTAGAGATTTTTACTTTACATGAATTTATTCCAAAAAATATCAAAACTCAAATAAAAGAAGCTTTTTCGTTATTTTTCGTTGACAATTCATCTTGTGCAAATAAAATTAGAGTAGTAGTAGAATTAATAATGGACGAATTTAAAATTCAAAAAGTTACAATTGGAAATGATAGAAAAAGAAGAAAAATACAATTACACCACAGAATTGAAAAATTCAAAATAAAATATCCAACAGAAGGAGAATTTTTAATGGCTATAAAATGGATCGGTAATGCAGGAAGCCACTATTTAGAATCATTAACAAAAGACGATACATTAGATGGATTTGAAATGTTAGAACATGTAATTTATAAACTTTATGAAATTGAGACTAAAAAATTAAACATCTTAAAGAAGAAAATAAATCAACGAAAAGGAATAATCAGAAAACGATAAAAAAGGCTTCTGCTAATCGCAATTATACCATACTAGTTTTATAAGCTTAATTTTAAGTTGGTTTTGTGGTTGCAAATTTCAGTTTTAAACCGAAAGTTGATGCTTACTAATCTTCAACCTCGCCGAGTGGCAAAACGTTATAAAAAAACTCAAACCAAAAATGAAATACGCTGAATTTAACATTGACTCGAACAAAATAGAATTCTGGAACTCTATTTTTGGAATTGAAAGCGTTTTACTAAATGGAAAAAGAATTTCTAAAAAGTTTTCTTTTTCTGGAATTACTCATGAAATAAAACTACACGCCAGAGATTTAATATTAGAATCCAAATACAAACAATTCGACAAAAAAGAAATCAAACTTGAATTGAAAGAAAATGGCGTAGTACTCAAGGAACAAGTTGTAAAAATACACAAGAAACAACGATTTTTTTGGATGTTAATTGGAGTAGCCACAGGAATTGTACTCTTTAAACTTCTAAATTTACTTTAGGAATACCTGAATTTATAAAACCCGTTCGCTTGGATGTTTATAATCCGTTCGACTCGCAATTTTATGCTTCTTTCCCATAAATAAAACGTACTTTAGTGTCGTTTTCCTGATGTTAGTATAGCTTTTAACACCAAAACAGGAAACGTATCATTTAGCACTAAAAATCATGAATACATTAAAATTAGGATGGACAGGCCTTGGCAACATGGGAAACCCAATGGTCATGAACCTACTCAAAGCGGGTTTTGAAGTATCCGTTTTCAATCGCACCAAAGATAAAGAAGCGCCATTACTGGCTGCAGGAGCAAAATCAGCAAGCAGTTTACAAGAACTAATGGAAACTTGCGACGTAGTTTTGACCATGTTATCCAATGACGCAGCTGTCAAAGAAGTTTTTGAAGGACCAACGGGTTTATTGTCTAAAACCAATCCTGGCAAAACCATCATCAATATGAGTACAGTTGCTCCGGAAACTTCCCGTTATTTAAACACGATTTGCAACCAACATCACGTACACTTTATAGATGCTCCCGTTTCTGGAAGTGTAAAACCGGCACAAGACGGAACTTTGGTCATTCTCGTGGGCGCTTCGAGTGAAGACTACGAAGTAGCCAAACCGATATTTGATGTTTTGGGTAAAATTGCGATTCACGTAGGTGAACCTGGCGTGGCTAGTTCAGCTAAATTAGCCATCAATTACTTATTAGGATTGAATCTTCAAGGAATAGCTGAAACAGTTTTATTTGCTGAGAAAAACGGCGTGAGCAAAGAAGATATGCTCAACATCATCAATCAAGGCGCTTGTGGCAACGGAATTACGAATATCAAAACGCCTTCCATTCTGAATGATTCTTATCCGGCAGCATTTGCTTTGAAACATCTCGTTAAAGATTTGAGGCTGGCCAAAGAAGCCGGACTCGATTCCCCGTTGATTCATCCGTTGTATGATAGTTATGCCGCAGCAGAACAAGAAGGATTAGGCGATCAAGATGTTATGGCGATTATCAGCAGTTTAAAGAGCAAGTAATATTTGGATATTATTTTGGGAATAAAACCCTTACCAACAAATAAGTTACCCAAAAACATAAAAAAGAGGCTGTCTGAAAAAGGACAGCCTCTTTTGTTTAAATTCAATTTTGATTTATTACTGGTTTATTGAATATTTGAAATCTATCATTAAAAACAGCTCTAAGAGGTTATTCAAT
>NZ_JASCRU010000048.1:0-6284 GCF_030010285.1 Flavobacterium sp. XS2P24 | reverse complement strand
GTGAAATGTTGTTTTAAAACTAATTCTACACATTCTAACTTAAATGCATAATCATACTTTACTTTTTTTTCCATAAAAATGCCCCAAATAGTGTCTAACTTTTTGGGGCATGTTCATCGATTGGCTTTTGTATTTTTAGCCCTGATGGCAGTGACATCCTTTCTTTGCCTTTTTAGGCAGAGAAAGATATAACGGACAGCAGGATTAGCTCCTAAAAAAACTATACGATTCCGTGTTCGTTTTCTTTGTCTAAATATTCTTGTACAATATCGATGGCATTAGTAACTACGTCGCTTAATGCGGTGATGAAACTTCCTTCTTCGGCACAATTTATAGCGTGTTTTATCGCTTCAGTTTCTTTAGGGATAATTTCATAGGTAACAGTTTTGCCTGATTTTTTAATTCCGTCAAGGATTAAATTAATGATTTCATCTTCGGTTCTTCCTCTCAGATATTTTTCTTGTCGAATGATAATATGGTCAAACATTCGAGCGGCTATCGAAGCGCATTCTTTGATATCTTCATCACGACGGTCTCCAACACCGGCAATAATTCCAATTTTTTTGGTAGCCTCAACACTTTGTAAATATTCTTCAACTCCTTTATAACCCGAAGCATTGTGTGCAAAGTCAATCAATACTTTGAATTTTTTGAACTCAAATATATTCATACGACCCGGAGTTTGTGCAGCACTTGGAATAAAAGTTTGTAATGACAGGCTGATATCTTCGGTTTTAAATCCCCACAAATAACTCGCTAAAGTGGCCGCAAGAACATTGGCAATCATGAATTTTGCTTTTCCGCCTAATGTTAATGGAACGTGAGTGGCGCGTTCAATTCGGATTTTCCATTCTCCTTTTTTGATGGTAATGTATCCATTTTCATATACGGCAACAGTTTTACCTTCGGCAGAAAGTTTTTTGATAAAATCACTGTCTTCGCTCAAACTAAAATAAGCGACATTGCAATTCAAATCTTGACCTATTTTTACACAATGTTCATCGTCTCCATTCAAAACTGCCCAACCATTTTTCTTGATGCTTTTGACAACCGTAGCTTTTACCCTTGCCAAATCATCTAACGTGTGAATGTCACTTAAACCCAAATGATCTTCTTGAATGTTAGTAATAATTCCAATATCACAACTGCTAAAACCCAAACCGGAACGAAGGATTCCTCCTCGAGCGGTTTCTAAAACGGCAAATTCCACAGTTGGATCTCTCAAAACATATTCAGCACTGATAGGCCCGGTAGTATCACCTTTTTCCATCATGTGGTTTTGAATATAAATCCCATCCGATGTGGTGAATCCTACTTTGAATCCATTATTTTTTACAATATGAGCCAAAAGTCGGGTAGTGGTCGTTTTTCCATTGGTTCCTGTAACAGCAATTATAGGAATGCGACAGGATTTACCCGGTGGGTATAACATATCAATTACGGGCGAGGCAACGTTTCTTGGTAATCCTTCAGAAGGAGCTAGGTGCATTCTAAATCCAGGAGCCGCATTGACTTCGAGAATTACACCGCCATTTTCTTTTAATTGTTGGGTTAAATTTTCTGCCATAATATCAACACCACACACATCGAGTCCAATTACTCTTGAAATTCTTTCGGCAAGGAATATATTTTCAGGGTGCATCATATCGGTAACATCCACAGAAGTTCCGCCAGTGCTTAAATTTGCTGTAGATTTTAAGAATACAATTTCACCAATTCTAGGAATAGTTTCTAATGTGTAGCCTAGTTTTTCCAGTAAATCTTCGGTATCTCTATCGACATCAATTTGTGTCAGTACATTTTCATGACCGTAACCTCTTCTTGGATCCAGATTCGTAGTTTCAATTAATTGCTGAATAGTATCCGTTCCGTTTCCAATTACATGAGCAGGAACTCGTTTTGCAGCAGCAACTAATTTATTATCAATTACCAATATTCTAAAGTCGAAGCCGGTAATGAATTTCTCAACAATGATTCGTTTGCTGTATTCTTTGGCGAAAGCCAAGCCTGAAACGGCATCTTCCCAATTCGTAACATTGATTGAGGCACCTTTTCCGTGGTTTCCATCCAATGGTTTTAACACGATTGGGTAACCAATTTTTTTTATGGTCTCAGCCAAGTCGTATTCGTCAACACAAATACTTCCGCTGGCAACAGGAATGGATGCCATGTCCAACATTTTTTTGGTAAGTTCTTTATTGCAGGCAATATCAACCGCAATACTACTTGTTTTACAGGTGATTGTTGCCTGAAAACGCATTTGGTTAATTCCATATCCTAATTGAACCAAAGAATTAGTTCCTAATCGTATCCAAGGGATATTTCTGGAAACGGCTTCTTCTACAATACTTCCGGTACTTGGTCCTAGTCTAACGCGTTCGCGTATTTCACGCATTTTCTGTAAGTCGGCATTCAAATCATAATCTGTTCCGGCAATTAATGCTTCAGCAATAGCAACAGAAGATTCTGCAGCAAAAAGGCCTACATTTTCTTCGGTATAACTAAAGACTACATTATAGGTACCTGGAGTTTTGGTTTCTCGAGTCCTTCCAAAACCAGTTTCCATACCAGCCAAAGATTGAATTTCAAGGGCAATATGCTCAATAACATGTCCCATCCAAGTACCTCGTTCTACTCTGGAAAAAAATCCGCCACGACACCCTTCGGAACAACGGTGCTCAATCATCGTAGGAAACATAGCTTCGATGCGTTCTCTAAATCCTTCTATTTTATTAGTAGGAAACTGTTCCATTTCTTCCAAATTCAATCGCATTTGGATTAACTTTTTTCTTTGGATACTCCAAATATTGGGGCCACGAAGTGCTTGTACTTTAATTATTTTCATAAAACGGAAAGATTATTTTTGAACTAAAAAATGGATATCTAATGACTTAATTTTAAATGAAATAGATTCTAACTTATGAAAAGAGCTGATTTGAGACGGTATTTTTTTTGAAAAAAGTATACAATCCAACTAAAGTAGTTTTTTAAAAATAGGAATCAAAATTTATTACCTTAAAAATAAACAATAAATATTGAGTTTGTGATAATTTAAAAAAAAGGCTTAGTTCAATGGCTTCTTTTATCTTTTTGGTTATTTTTACAAAATGAATATACTAGGAAAACTAATAATAATAGGAGGTGCGGTAGATAAAGGAAGTTTTACTGAAACTGATTTAGATAAAAATGCAACTAGCAATTTAAACTTTTTTGAAGCAGGCATTTTAAAAAGGATATTAAACGAGTCAAAACACAAAGAGAATTCACGAATAGAAGTCATTACAACCGCTTCTATCATTCCGCGCGAAATAGGTCCAGAATATGTTAAGGCATTTGAATATTTGAATGCTAAAAATGTAGATATACTTACTATAGAAAGACGGGAACAAGCAGCTGATGCGGAAGTTTTAGCCCGATTAAAAGCTGCAGATATTGTTATGTTTACCGGAGGCGATCAATTGCGATTGACTTCCATTCTTGGCGGAACACCATTTCATGATATTTTACTGGATAAATACCATAATGAAGAGTTTATCTATGCCGGAACTTCAGCAGGAGCAGCTGCGGCATCTAATAATATGATTTATCAAGGCAGCAGTTCTGAAGCTTTATTGAAAGGAGAAGTGAAAATTTCAAGTGGATTAGGCTTAATTGATGGTGTTATTATCGATACCCATTTTGTACAACGCGGGAGAATTGGCAGGCTTTTTCAAGCTGTTGTTGGTAATCCAAGAGTATTGGGAATAGGACTTGGAGAAGATACTGGTTTGTTAATTACCAATAATACCCAAATGGAAGCTATAGGTTCCGGATTAGTTATTTTGGTGGATGGTCGTGAAATAAAAGACACTAATTTGACAAAAGTTGAATTAGGTCAGCCGATATCAATCTCACATTTGGTAACGCACGTTATGAGTAAATTTGACACTTACAATCTCGAAACGCATAAAATGCACATTCAATCTTCACACTACGTATAAATAAGAAAGCCTTTCCCTATTTAGATAACTGTCGAAATACGGAAGCTGCACCCAATACATTATGAAACTAATTATACACGGAGGTTTTTTTTCGGAATCATCTACCAATCACGAAACAAAAGTTGCCAAACAAAATGCATTAGAGCGAATTGTAAAAGATTCGTACGATTTTTTAAAAACACATTCGGCTTTGGAAACGGTTGTTTATGTAGTGTCACTTTTGGAAGACGATGAATTGTTTAATGCGGGAATTGGTTCCCAAATTCAAAGTGATGGAAAGATAAGGATGAGCGCTGCTGTTATGGATGGAGAAACCCAGAAAATGAGCGGTGTTATCAATATTGAAGAAGTGAAAAATCCAGTTCAGGTTGCTCAAGTATTGATGAATTATGACGATAGGGTTTTAGGTGGAAGCGGAGCAACGAATTTTGCAAGAGAGAATGGTTTTGAAGCTTTTTCAACTGAGATTCCACAACGTCGAGCTGAATATGAAGCAAAGCTAAAATCACTAGGAACCGGAACTGTGGGTTGTGTAGCTTTTGATACTAATGGAAAAATTGCTGTTGCTACTTCCACAGGAGGTAAAGGTTTTGAAATTCCGGGACGCATTTCAGATTCGGCTACAGTAGCGGGAAATTATGCCAATGCATTTTGCGGAGTGAGCTTGACAGGAGTAGGCGAGGACATTGTGAGCAATGCCACCGCTGCCAAAATAGTGACTCGTGTTACTGATGGTTTTACATTGCAAGATGCATTTACTAAAACATTCAATGAATTAAAGCCTTATGATGGTTTTGCTGGTGCAATTGCTATCGATAATCAAGGAAATATGTTTCATCAGGATTCACATCCCAGCATGGTTTTTGCCAGTTTTGACGGAGATAATTTTGAAGTTTTCGATTAATTTAATTCAAAGAAAATTCAAACCAAATAGGAATATGATCTGATATTATTCTAGCTTCTTTTAATGAATTAAAGTTTTTATGAAAAGGGATAATTCCTGAATTTATAGTATTGATTTTTGAAGTTCTGTAGTACATATTGTCAAATTCAGATGCTAGACATTTACCATTTTTGCATTCTTGTTTCAAAGAGGTTTTCTGGTTGACTAAAATAGATTGATACCCCATTTTTTTCAAAGGATTAAAAACCGTGTGCGATTGCGGACAATTGAAATCTCCTGCAAATATTAAATTTAAGTTGGGATATTCATCGGGTAAAAACTTAAAGTATTTTATTTCGGTTTCAGGTTGTCTATTTTTAGTGATAGCATGAAAATTAACGACAGTAAATTGCTTGTTTTCATATTGAAACGTGCAAAAATACGGTTCTCTATCAATCTCTAAATGGTATTTTTTTTCGAGCCAAGCGCTACCTATCTTTTTCAATTTGCTCGTTTTCCATATAAAAGCATACCGTTCCGTTTTGTATGCACTACTACTGGTTGGGTCGCTGATTACATAATCCCATTTGGCTCCTTTGCGGTTGAGTTCATCTGCTAATCGCGCTACTGCTTGAGCACCGCCATAACCCGCTACAACCTCTTGGATTGCAATGATATCGTAATCACGAAGTGTATTGGCGATATAGTTTATCGTTTCATCTGATTTAGATATACCAAGGTTTTCTATGTTCCAAGAAAGGAGTTTGGTTTGTGAGAAACAAAAGGTTGAAATAAGAAATAGTAGTAGAGAAAAGAGGAATTTCAATTTTAGGGGATTGTATTTTAAAGTTATTTAGTTAAACAATAACGAAATTAACTGTAAGCAATTGTTGGAGCTCGTATTAAATTAAGAATAGAGTATATTTTGCTTTGATTTTTCTCTTTATTACCTTTCTGACTAAACTGATTTAACAGCAAAAATAGTGAAATAACTTTGAAATTTTTGTTATGTAATTTTAAGCTTTTGAATTTACAAATTAATGAATCTTCCTTTTATAAACTTAAACGATAAAAATAAAGTTTCTTTTATTCTTATCTCCTTTTCCAAATTTTGTAGACTAAATAGATGATGCATATAGAGCCAAAAAGAATTATTGCAATATGTGCAGCGTATAATAGATTAGATTTCAAAATAAGTAATGACTTCATTGATTTAATTTTTATTAATGTAAAACTACATGCTTAAAAGAATATTATTTTACGGTTTTCCTCATTTGAGATTAAAAACAAAAACCGTTTTATTTAATATGTTTATCCGTATTAACACCTAATTTTTTTGTATCTTTAAAATCTAAACAGATTTGATATGAATATTTTAGATTTTTATAAAGAGTATCCAGATGAATTGAGCTGTAAAGTCA
>NZ_JASCRU010000047.1:0-6286 GCF_030010285.1 Flavobacterium sp. XS2P24 | reverse complement strand
AAGTCTACAAGACTCTTCACTCCCAAAATTTGCTGTAAAATTGAATAGATTCATCGCTCTTTTTTTATCAAATATAAGCCTTTTATTTAATTATGGGTAATTGCGGACAATCAATAAAAAATTAGTTCAAAACTTCTTTTAAGAAAGAATTCATACGTTCCCATGAAAGTTTAGCAGCTTTTTCGTTGTAAGCGGCTCCTTTAGAATTATCATTCCCAGCTTCAGGTTCTGTAAAAGCATGTACTGAATTAGCGTAATAAATCATTTCCCAATCCGCTTTTGTATCTCTCATTTCTTGTTGAAAAGCAGTTACTTCTGCAACTGGAACATAAGGGTCATCAGCACCGTGAAGCACTAAAATTTTTGCAGCAATTGGATTATTTACTCTTGCAGCATCTCGTCCTAAACCACCATGGAAAGAAACTGCTCCTTGGATTTTCATTCCTGCTCTTGCAGCTTCAAGTACGCCAGTTCCCCCAAAACAGTAGCCTATGAAAACAATATTATCTGGATTTGCACCTGCTTTCACTAATTGGTCTAAAGCAAGTTGAATGCGTCTTTGATAATCAGCTACATTATTTTTGTAAATACCAGCTTGCTTTCCAGCTTCTTGCGTGTTTGTTGGGTAGTTTCCTTCACCATAAATATCAGCTACAAAAGCATAATAGCCCATGTTTGACAATTTTTCTGCAGATTGTTTGGAATGCGTATCAATTCCTTTCCAAGCGGGAAGGATTAAGATTCCAGGTTTAGTTTTGCCTCCTTTTTTAGGTGCAATTGACAAACCATTTAATTTTTGATTTCCATCCGTGTACTTTACTGCTTTCAATTGTGCAAATGCGCCATTGGAAAGCAATAGAAATCCTAATAAAGCAAAGAAGATATTTTTCATATTGGGTGTTTTTATTTTTACAAATGTCTCAATTAATTAGTCCAAAAATTAGGGCTTTGATTTTTTTAATTTATAACTGTATATTTAATCTTTATGATGAGGAGTTAAAAAACTATTCGCCGGGATGATACGTTTTTTCGGCATTTTTTTGAACATCATCTTTATAAAATAATACATCCTTAAATTGTCCTTTTCGGTACATTTCAGCCTGATCATAAAAATGTTTCGATTTTGGATCACCGCTGTTTCCGCCTGCAAGTATTGATTTGGCTTTTATTTTTGGTCCAAATTCTACTGCGCATACAAAACTGTTACCGTTAGTTCCATAGCGCTTTTTGGTATCTTTTTGATAATTGCTTTTGAAAGCGGGTAAACTTCCCCAAAGCGCGGGTCCGTATCCAATAGGTAGACTTTCCAGGGCATCATTATAATTCATAGCAATCTCGCCGGAAGTTCTCTGGAAACGATTGATTTCTCCCCAAGGAATTTGCCAGGTTTCAAATTTCATTTTCAATTCGTTTATAACTGTTTGTAGTTGAGGAAGCAATTGGTCTGGTGTTGCATTTTTTACAAAATTACGCGTGTTTTCCACTTGGTCCATTTCGCCTTCATTAGTATATACTTTTTGAATAATTGGGTTTAATCTATAAGCCCATTCCACAGCTAAGGTTGTCGCGACAGAATTCTCTTTGGCATAATAATCCCAATTTTTCAATATCGTTATTGGTTCTGACAATTCTGTGTAAAGCGGATTATTGGCACTGATGTTTTTTTCGAAACTGGAAATTAAAGATGGAATTAAAAATTCGAAAGCCGTCAGTTTCGTGTCATAACCGTCGGCAATTACTTTGTCTAATGTATAGGTATTGCCTTTACTTAATAATCGAACCGCATTCAATCCTCTGAAACTTTCTCCATCTGGCGCCATGTAAGGCAAATAGTTTTCCTCTTTTGGACTATTGTCACCAGCCACGGTATAGGGTGTAGAATTACAGTTTTGCAACCAGCCGTTTATGGGATTATAGGAATGAACTGTTTCTGAAACTTCGTGCAATCCTTTCCATTGCGTTGCCGGTGTTGTGCCGTCCATCACTTTTGACCAATTCAGTTTTTTGTCTCGAATAGGAATAAAATTCCCATGCCAGTAGGCAATATTCCCCTCTTTATCTGCATAAACAGTATTATTTGAGGTATTGGCTTTCAAATTCATTGCCGTTTTATACTCTTCAAAACTTTTTGATTTTGTTCTCACCCAGCTTTGTTCCAGACTTTTCATCGACCGATTATTCGATTTTAAGCTAATCCATTTTCCGTCTCTTTTGGCCATGATTGGACCGTGATTGGTGTAATAGGTGTTGAATGTTTTAGGGACCAGTTTCCCGTTTTCAAGATACTTGATGGTTATTTTTTTCTCGATAACCGGAACTAATTTGTTATCGTATTCGTAAAATAGTTTGTTGTTTTTGGTTACGATTTTCTCGGCATACATATCGGCAACATCCACATTTGAAGAGGTATGCATCCAACCGCAGTTTTCATTAAATCCTTGATAAATAAAAAATTGTCCCCATGTTACTGCTCCGTAGGCATTCAATCCTTCTTCACTGCTCATTTGTATTTCTGGTCGAAAATAAAAAGAGGTATGTGGATTAATGTATAAAATTGCACTTCCAGATGCTGTTTTTGAAGGAGCAATTGCAAATCCGTTGGAACCAGTTTGTACGTCTTTTTCACGTTCTATGTAGGCCACTTTATCCGTGTTTCCGGAATAAAAAGCTTTCAATTCTCCGGTTGAAAGATCAGCGGTACTGATTGCCCCAATACTTCCGTCTGTCCAAAGTAATGGAAACCAAGGTTCAAAATGAGTCAATAAAGCGGGTTTTACTTCGGGGTGATTGTATAGGTAAAAGTTGATTCCGTCCGCATAACTGTTTAATAATTTTTTCAACCAAGGTGCTGCTTTTTTATAATCGGCTTTTGCTTCCTCGGTGTCAATCAAAAGTTTAATTTCTAAATCATTATATAAACCTGATTGCCCTTTGATTTCGGAAAGGCGTCCCAATTTTTCAATGTAATTCATTTCTACCCGTTTAAAATCGTCTTCACATTGCGCGTACAACATTCCAAAAACGGCATCGGCATCTGTTTTGCCATATACATGCACAATTCCCCAATTGTCTCGGATAATGGTTACTTGTTGTGAGAGTTTTTTTAGTCTTGCTATTTCTTGGTTTGATATCTTTTGTGAAAACATGGAGAAACTAAAACAAAAAACTAAAACTATCAGTGGTAAATGGTTCTTGAAATATTTCATTTTATGGAATATTATGTTAGAGACTTACATTTCGTTTAAATGCACAACCCAATTCGATTATAGAATCCGTTTTGGCAATACCGGGAATGTTATCTATTTTTTCATACAGAACTTTACGCATGTGTTCGTGATCTCTGGCAATAATTTTTATGTAAAGAGTAAAGGATCCGGTGATGTAATAGCATTCTGTTATTTCAGGAATGTTTTTCAGTTCTTCAATAATCCTGTCTGAATCTTGATCTTTATTTAAGGTAATTCCAGTAAATGAGCCCCAATCGTAACCTACTTTTTTTTCATTAATTAGAGGCTTTATCCCTGTAATTATTCCTTGTTCCATTAATCTATTGATGCGTTGATGCACCATTGTATTTGATATTTTTAGATTAGTAGCTATGGCTGAATACGCCATTCTTCCGTCTTTTTCTAATTCTTTGATAATATTGATGTCGAATTCGTCTAATATATCCATGTTGGTTTGATTATAAATGATGCTTTTGTATTTGTATAAAAGTACTTATTTTTATTTATTTCGAAATGCATCTGTAAATTGAATTGTAAATTTAAAAATGACTTATTTTTAATCTAAATTAAGAAAATATTTTCAAATAGTATCTTTATAAAAGTCAAAATATTTATTTTTATTGGTAAATTAAAAAAAAATAGTAATTTTGTACTTTATTATATTAAAATAGAAACATCATGACACATACAGAACAAAACCTTTCTTCAAAATCTGAAGCGTTGATAGCAAAAGAGAATCAATACGGAGCTCACAATTACCATCCTTTACCTGTAGTTTTAGAAAAAGGCGAAGGTGTTTATGTTTGGGATGTGGACGGAAAAAAATATTATGATTTTTTATCGGCATATTCTGCCGTAAATCAAGGACATTGTCATCCAAAAATTGTTGGTGCCATGATAAAACAAGCGCAAACATTGACCTTGACTTCACGTGCTTTCCATAATGATCAATTAGGACCGTATGAAGAATATGTAACCAAGTATTTTGGTTTTGATAAAGTATTACCCATGAATACTGGTGCTGAAGCAGTGGAAACTGCTTTAAAATTATGTAGAAAATGGGCATATGAAGTAAAAGGAATTCCTGAAAATCAAGCGCAAATCATCGTTTGTGAAAACAATTTTCACGGAAGAACAACAACAATTATTTCATTTTCAAATGATGAAACTGCTCGTAAAAGCTTTGGACCATTCACGGCCGGATTTATAAAAATTCCATACGATGATGTCGAAGCTTTGGAAAACGTATTAAAATCAACACCAAATATAGCAGGATTTTTAGTGGAACCTATTCAAGGTGAAGCAGGAGTTTATGTTCCTACCGAAGGATATTTAGCGAGAACTAAAGCGCTTTGTGAAGCACACAATGTTTTATTTATTGCTGATGAAGTGCAAACAGGAATTGCCCGTACGGGAAGATTATTGGCAACTTGCGGAAATTGTGAGTGTAAAAAAGGTTGTGAAGGTAAACCAGAAGTGAAACCTGATATTCTTATTTTAGGGAAAGCAATTTCTGGGGGTGTGTATCCTGTTTCGGCAGTTTTAGCCAATGATCACATTATGAATGTCATTAAACCGGGACAACACGGTTCTACTTTTGGAGGAAATCCGATTGCAGCTGCTGTTGCTATTGCGGCGCTTGAAGTGGTAAAAGAGGAAAATTTGGCACAAAATGCGGCTTACTTAGGCGAAGTTTTAAGAACAGGACTTAATGAGATTGCTTCCAGAAATTCATTAATTACATTGGTTAGAGGAAAAGGATTATTGAATGCCATTGTTATCAATTGTGATGAAGAATCTGATTTGGCTTGGAATATTTGTATGAAATTCAGCGAATACGGATTATTGGCAAAACCAACACATGGTAATAAAATTCGTTTAGCACCGCCATTAGTAATTACTGAATCTCAAATTTATGAGTGTTTGGGTATTATCGAAAGAGCTTTAAACGATTTCAGATAATTTAAGTGATAATGGGAAAAGCGATAAAATTAATAAAAAACAGATCTGATATAGGTGCTGGTACGCGAGGTTCTGACTTGGGGATTGATGCTATCGAAATCGCTGCAATTAATCAAAACAGTGATTATTTTAATCAATTTGAATTTGAAGATGTAAAAACACACAACGAATCCATTTATGATAAAAATCGAAGTACTTCTGCCAAAAGAATTGAGCATGTTGTAGAGCAGTGCACCAGAGTTTGTAATGCGGTAAAGAAAAATTTAGCAGGGAATTATTTTCCAATTGTTTTATCAGGAGATCATTCTTCGGCGTTAGGGACTTTAAGTGGTATAAAAGCAACTTTTCCGGAGCAAAATATTGGCGTGTTTTGGATTGATGCCCATGCTGATTTGCATTCGCCTTACACTTCACCATCTGGGAATATTCACGGAATGCCATTGTCAGCGGCTCTTGCGGATGATAATTTGAGTTGCCAGAATAATGATGTAGCTCCAGAAACCCAACAACATTGGGAGGAAATGAAAAATATAGGATATAAAGGACCAAAAGTTTTGGCTGAAAATCTGATTTATTTTGGAGTTCGTGATACTGAGGAAGAGGAAGATAAGCAAATTGAAAAATTGAATATCAAGAATTATAAGGTTGATGAAGTGCGTTACAGAGGATTGGAAACGTGTGTCGCTGAAGCTTTGTCAAAATTAACACATTGTGAAGTTTTGTATATTTCTTTTGATGTGGATTCCATGGATTGTGATATGATTTCTTATGGAACAGGAACACCGGTTCCCAAAGGTTTTGATCAGTACGAAATCATAGCGATCATCAATCAAATTATCCAAACAAAAAAAGTTGTTTGCATTGAATTTGTGGAGGTAAATCCTTTATTGGACACCAAAGGAAATAAAATGGCAGAAACTGCTTTTGAGGTTTTGGAAGCTATAACTACAACACTTGTTCTTCCTATTGAATAGTTTATTTTTTTTTTGATTGTCCGCAATTACCCATAATTAAATAAAAGGCTTATATTTGATAAAAAAAGAGCGATGAATCTATTCAATTTTACAGCAAATTTTGGGAGTGAAGAGTCTTGTAGA
>NZ_JASCRU010000046.1:0-7674 GCF_030010285.1 Flavobacterium sp. XS2P24 | reverse complement strand
GAAATGTTGTTTTAAAACTAATTCTACACATTCTAACTTAAATGCATAATCATACTTTACTTTTTTTTCCATAAAAATGCCCCAAATAGTGTCTAACTTTTTGGGGCATGTTCATGACTCAGGCTTTTTTTTATACTCTATTTTTTTGTATCTTGTGGTGAAGAAATAGAATAACAAAAAATACCTATATATTATGGCTTTTGATATTGAAATGATTAAAAAAGTGTACGACAACATGACAACTCGTGTTGATAAGGCACGTGAAATAGTTGGCCGTCCGCTTACTTTAACAGAGAAAATTTTGTACAATCACCTTTGGGATGGAATGCCGTCAACTGCTTTTGGAAGAGGTGTTGATTATGTGGATTTTGCCCCGGATAGAGTTGCTTGTCAAGATGCAACGGCTCAAATGGCATTGTTGCAATTTATGCACGCTGGTAAAAAGAAAGTTGCAGTTCCTACAACAGTGCATTGTGATCACTTGATTTTGGCTAAAAATGGAGCTGAATTTGATTTAGCTGCAGCAAATACACAATCCAAAGAAGTTTTTGACTTCCTTTCTTCAGTGTCTGATAAATACGGAATTGGTTTCTGGAAACCAGGTTCAGGAATTATTCACCAAATCGTTTTGGAGAATTATGCCTTCCCAGGAGGTTTAATGATTGGTACCGATTCACATACTGTAAATGCAGGTGGATTAGGAATGTTGGCTATTGGAGTTGGTGGAGCTGACGCTGTAGATGTAATGTCAGGAATGTCATGGGAATTAAAATTTCCAAAATTAATAGGGGTAAAATTAACTGGAAAACTTTCTGGTTGGACTGCACCAAAAGATGTTATCCTTAAAGTAGCTGATATTCTTACTGTAAAAGGTGGAACAGGAGCTATCGTTGAATATTTTGGAGAAGGAGCTACTTCAATGTCATGTACTGGAAAAGGAACTATTTGTAATATGGGTGCCGAAATTGGAGCTACCACATCTACATTTGGTTATGACGAGTCCATGAGAAGATACCTTTCTGCAACAGGTCGTCAAGATGTAGTAGATGCTGCTGATAAGGTAGCGTCTTATTTAACTGCTGATCCAGAAGTGTATGCAAACCCGGAAACATATTTTGACCAAGTAATCGAAATTAATCTTTCTGAATTAGAACCACACATTAATGGTCCTTTTACTCCGGATCGCGGTACGCCAGTTTCTCAGATGAAAGCTGAAGCTGCTGCAAACGGATGGCCAATTAAAGTAGAATGGGGATTAATCGGTTCTTGTACCAACTCTTCTTACGAAGATATGGCTCGCGCTGCGTCTATCGTAAATCAGGCAGTTGAATTAGGAATCAGCCCAAAAGCGGAGTTTGGTATCAACCCAGGTTCGGAGCAAATTAGATATACTATCGAAAGAGATGGAATTATAGCTACTTTCGAAAAAATGGGAACCAAAGTATTTACTAATGCTTGTGGACCATGTATCGGACAATGGGATAGAGCTGGTGCTGATAAAGGAGAGAAAAACACAATTGTTCACTCTTTCAACCGTAACTTCTCTAAACGTGCCGATGGTAACCCAAACACACACGCTTTTGTAACATCTCCAGAAATGGTTGCTGCTTTAGCAATTTCAGGTCGTTTGGATTTCAATCCTATTACTGATACTTTAATCAACGATAACGGAGAAGAAGTAAAACTAACCGCTCCTTATGGTGATGAATTGCCTAAAAAAGGTTTCGCAGTAGAAGATGCAGGTTTTCAAGCACCAGCAGCTGATGGATCAGGTGTTCAAATCCTAGTTAGCGAAACTTCAGATCGTTTGCAATTATTGGCACCATTCCAACCTTGGGATGGTAAAAATATTACTGGAGCTAAATTATTGATTAAGGCTTTCGGAAAATGTACTACAGATCACATCTCTATGGCTGGTCCATGGTTGCGTTTCCGCGGTCACTTAGATAACATTTCTAACAATATGTTGATTGGAGCAGTTAATGCTTTCACAGAAAAAACCAATTCGGTTAAAAATCAATTAACGGGTACCTATGATGCCGTTCCTGCTGTAGCACGTGCATACAAAGCAGCTGGAGTTCCATCTATTGTTGTGGGAGATCACAATTATGGAGAAGGTTCTTCTCGTGAGCATGCAGCTATGGAGCCTCGTTTCTTAGGGGTTCAAGCAGTATTAGTAAAATCATTTGCTCGTATCCACGAAACAAACCTTAAAAAACAAGGACTTTTAGGATTGACATTTGCTAACGAAGCAGATTACGATAAAATCCAGGAAGATGACACCATCAACTTCACAGATTTAGTGGATTTTGCACCAGGAAAGCCATTAACTATAGAATTCGTTCATGCAGATGGAACCAAAGATATTATCTTGGCAAACCATACCTATAACGAAGGGCAAATTGGCTGGTTTGTAGCTGGTTCAGCATTAAACTTAATTGCTGCTGCCAGTAACGCATAAGTAAATTAAAACATTTATATTCAAAACTCTCAAGGAAACTTGGGAGTTTTTTTGTTTCATGGGTTTTTTCAGAAGAACAATATTCGCTTTCTAATTGCTTGTTGATTTAAGTTAAAGTATTGGTAATGAGTATTTTATTAGCAATGCGGATTATGTTATTTTGTATCTTTAGTTACTATTAATCTTAAATCTTATTGCTATGAGAATGTTAGTCAATGTTATCTTTCCTATTGAGCCTTTCAACTCAATGACTAGAAATGGAACAGCTGGCGAAATCATTAGTCGAGTGATTAATGATATCAAACCAGAGAGTATTTATTTTTCTGAACAAGACGGGCATCGGGGCGCAATTATGGTAGTTGAAGTTCCTGATGCGTCTGCAATTCCATCTATTGCTGAACCTTGGTTTTTAAATTTTGAAGCCAATTGCGAATTTAGAATAGCGATGACTCCTGATGATTTAATGCGAGCTAACCTCTCTAAACTTGCTGAAAAGTGGAGTGATATTCATGTAGTATAAACCAAACGAGAGAATTAACAGCGCCACTTCAAATAAAATGAGGTGGTTTTTTTTTGAGCTATTTCCCGCTGACCGTTTCAAGCTTTTTTGCGCAATTGCTTTTTTCCAAGATAAAAAAGGAGCTTCTTTTAGGCGCTCTTTTTTCTCAGGAAAAATAGGCAATTCCGCTTCAAAAGGCTTTTCACTTTCATCAGGGCTACAAGTCATAAACCAGAATTTCAATTCCTATTTATTGATTTCAAACAAAATTTTATTTTAAAAAAGAAAAGGGCTATAAGCCGAAAATACGGGTAAAATTCAAAAAACAAGTCGAAATTTTATTTTTTGAACGTTAAAATTTAAAAAAAGGCTGTGTTTTTTGATTAAATCTCTTATATTAGCTTTTTTGAAAAATTAATTATTCAAAGGAGCTTTTTTGATAGTTTTTTTAAATCAACCTTCTTTAGAATTTTTATTTTCAGCCCAACAATACAATAGGATTGTACGGCGTTACTATTTCACTTGCTTTTGCAATTGAAATAAAAAATCAACTAGAATTTAAAATGAACACATTCTGAACCTCTTTTTTTGAAAGAGATAAGGATTATTTTTACAATTTTTTAAATAAAAAAGTAAAAAAGCAAACCATAGCGAGATTTAATAATTATATCCCGAAATCGCTGTGTAGAATAAAAATGGGGTAAGTAATTTGAAATAAATGAATATGAGTTTAAGATTAATTGTAACATTGTTTTTATTGAATAGTATCGTTCTTTTTTCTCAGGAAAATATCACGAAGCACACCATCGTAAAAGGAGAAACAATTTCTAGTATTGCTGAGAAATATGATGTTAAACAAAGCGCTATTTTCAAATTAAATCCAAACGCAAAAAATCTATTAAAACTCAATTCCATTTTATTAATTCCTGTAGCAGCCACAAAAAAGACAAATACTAAATCCAAGGTTGCAGCAAATTACTCCGCAAAAGAACATGAAGTACTTGCCAAAGAAACGCTTTACGGAATTGTAAAACAATACGGAATCTCCCTAAAAGAATTAAATGAACTTAATCCAACGTTAGAATCTACAGGATTAAAAATAGGTCAAAAAATTATAATTCCTGCAAACGCATCTTCAACGGAAGTAGCTGTTGCTCCTCAAGCCAAAAAGGTTTCTCAAAAACCGGAATTAGTAGTTACTCCCCAAGTAATCGAAACTGAAAAATCCACTACGGAACAAACCACGATAGAAGTTCAGCCAAAAGAATCAAAATATTCTATCGCAAGAAAATACGGAATTACGGTTAAAGAATTAGACAAAGCTAATCCAACTATAGGTACCAAAGCACTTAGAGTAGGTCAAAAAATAACGATTCCAGGAAATGGAATACCAGTGACTGAAGTAGCAGTTGCGCCACAGCCAAACAAAGAATTACCAACTGCTGAAGCTGTAGTTATTGCAGAGCCCGTTACAATTACACCTAAAACAGAAGAGCCAGTAGTTTCTCAACCAAAAATAGATTTACCAAAATCAGAAGTTATAGCTGTTTCTCAACCTAATGAAACGCCAAGCGCAATCTCAGATAATATTGTTCGTGAAGTGTTGCCAAAAGAAACTAAATATGGTATTGCTAAACAATACGGAATTACAGTTCAGGAATTAGAAAAACAAAATCCAGAAGTTAAAAACGGGCTTCGTGTAGGAGCTAAATTGAACATTCGTGCAAATAATGTACCTGTAGAAAATAATGCTGTTGTTAGCATCGATAGCAATAATGCAACTACAATTGAAAACACTACAATTGATTTTAACAATACGTTAAAGTCTACTTTTAGTCATGATTTTCTGGATCAATTGATAGAACGCGCTTCAGAAAACATAGGAACAAGATACCGTTCTGGAGGAACTTCAAAAGCAGGATTTGACTGTTCCGGTTTAATGTGTACTACTTTTGGTGCATTCGATATAAAGTTGCCAAGAACATCAAGAGAACAATCCGGTATTGGTACTAAAATAAATACTGAAGAAGCTCAAAAAGGAGATTTAATTTTCTTTAAAACGAATGGTAGAAGCCAAATTAATCATGTAGGTATGGTGGTAGAAGTTTGTGAAGGAGAAATAAAATTCATTCACTCTTCAGTGAGTAATGGAGTTATTATTTCCTCAACCAAAGAAAAATATTATGAGAAAAATTTCTCCCAAATAAATAGAGTTTTACAGTAATTCTAATTGGTGAATTTCAAAAAAATATAAGGAATAAAAAAACGAAACTCCTCAGGCAACTGAGGAGTTTCGTTTTTTTTAGTTGTACAGTTTAGTGTTGCTCGGCACTATTTATTTCAATCCAATAGCCATCTGGATCCTGTATGTATATTTGTTTGATTCCGTCTGCTCTAACGGTGATGGTGTCAAGTTTGCCCGGCCAGTCAGAATATGTAATTTTTAAAGCTTTAAGTGCTTGAATCAATGCGTCAAAATTAGCTGATTTAAACGCAAGATGTACAGCTTTGTTTATCGTAACAGGTCCTTTAATTGTGGAAACTAAGTGTAATTCTTTGCCATCACCCAATGAAACCCAACGAATTCCTTCTTTTCGTGTAAGATTGGTAATTTCTGAAAGTTTCAAAACATTAGTATAGAAATCAACGGAGCGATCCAAGTCTTTTACTGAAAGTGCCATGTGGTCCAACTTCAAAGCATAGGTGTTGGTATTCTGGGCGCAAAGTGTTCCAGTGATTACAAATACAATTAGCAATATAGCTATTTTTTTCATGGATAATTTGCTTTATACTTTTAATTAATTCTTACCAAGAAGAATGTTGTTGATTACTTTGATTGATTCCTCGGTTGTGCTGGTATTGGTGTTTATGGCCACGCTGTTATTGTTGTAAGGGGCATATTTGTTTTGATTAAGACGAGAAAATAAACCCACAGTAGGTGTTAGTGAAGCGCTGGCCAAATGCATAATTCCACTGTCGGCCCCAATGAAAATTGCTGTATTTGCAATTACTGAACCAATTTCCCGAATGTCTTTGCTATAAAAAGTAGGTGCTTTAAATCCTATTTGTGAAATATTTTCTACCGGTAAAATTTCTATAATATTGTAATCTTGATATTTTGTTTTTAATTGCTCATAAAATTCTTCCCACCAAGTTTCTGAATAGCACTTATCGTCCGTTGCATAAGTGAAAATAGCAATAGTTTTCTTGTCATCAGGAACTATTTTGTCTATTGTTTTTTTGCCTTCGGCAAGCTCGGCATTGCTTAATTTAAGGTCTAATGATGGAACTGGATTGTCCTTTTCTTGAAATCCTAATTTGGTTAAAAAACTTCTGAATTCATACACCGGATACTTGGCAATGTGCTCGTAATCTTTATATTTTAATGCAATGTTTTCATCAACTTCGCCAAAAAACTTATATTTCGCATCTGCAAACTGAGCCGATAATCGTCCAGATGAAGAACCTTTATCAACATTTATAACAATGTCATAGTGTTGTTTTTTAATTTTTATCCAAACTTGAAAATAATCAATTAAATTTTTAAAAGGCTTTTTAGGGAGTTCAATAATATAATTGATGTTTTCGTAGTTTTGAAAAACAATTGGCGCAAGCCCTCCTTTTACAAATAAATCAATTTTACATTCTGGGAAAGTGGCTATTACGTCTTGTACCAGCGGTGTAATAAGCAATAGGTTTCCTAATCTATGATTAGGTCTGGAAATTAATACCCTTTTGATTTCAATTTTTTGAGTCAAATCTATATGTTGATTCTTCTGGGAACTGCCGATATTTTTAGTAAGGCTTCGTGTTAAAATCCTTCGGAATACATTTACTTTTTTTAAGATACTCATGCTTTTAAAATATTATATGGTATTGAATTTATTTTTAATTATAAAATTGAAAAGGTGTTTTTATTCTTTTACAGAATATAAAATAATTAACACCACCTAAAACGGATTACCTAACGGGCAAATATACAATATAGAAGCTAATAATATTTGTAGCTTATCAAGATTACTTTAATCTTAAGGATTGGATGCACAAATAAAAACGGCGCATAAAGTTACGCTGCATTTTTGCAATTAATTTGATTCTTAAGTTCTTCAATAGTTGGATAATTCAATGCATAATGTGCTCTTTTTTGATTGTACCAAATTTTGAGATATTCAAAAATTTCCAATTTCTAATTTCTCTCAGTTGCCTGCGATTGCTCCTAATTTAATGTAACATAAAATAGAATTAATGTAAATTACGATTTGGAATCATAAAAAAGCGCAGCAATGAAGAAAGGTCCTAAAATATTTTGCAATCTTTGAACTCTAAAAAATTAAAAAGCATTATGAGCAAAACAAAACTAACAATCAATCGCAATGGTTCTATAAAAATAGAAGGCGATTTCGAAATAACAGACTGTGAAGGAAAAACATACGGATTAGAAGGAAGAACTGCTTTGGGTCTTTGCCGTTGCGGATTATCAGTAAACAAACCTTTTTGCGATGGTTCACACCGCAATGGTTTTGAGCATGAATCAGCTGCATTTGACTTGCCACCAGTGAAAACGAAGTAATATCATTTTCTGATTTGATTAAATGAGAAAGAGGCTGTCCGAAAAGGTAATTTTCGGACAGTTTTTTTGTTTTTAATCTTGATTATTAGTATTTTTAAGTACTAAAAACAAAGATTATGCAACCCGTTTTCAAGCAACATTCGG
>NZ_JASCRU010000045.1:0-12343 GCF_030010285.1 Flavobacterium sp. XS2P24 | reverse complement strand
TATATCAAATATTACAATATTGAAAGAATAAAACTGAATTTAAATGGAATGAGCCCGACACAATATCGAGCTCATTATTATCAAAATTAATTATAAATTTGTCTAAAATTTTGGGTGTAGTCTATTTTTAAAACGAGACGGTTTTTTTATTTGAAAAATAATTTTACATTTTAGCTTTTAACGCTTTGTATTCTGTAGTCATTTCTAATGCACTGTAAACACCTAAAAGAGTTTTAGAAACATCTGTATTTTTAGGATCTAGTTCAACCGCTTTTTCAAGATAAGGAATTGTTGCTTTAAAAAGCTCTTCTCTTTTCTTTTTCAATTCATCATAACGCTTCATATCTTTAGTAGACGTTCCAAGCTTGTTCATTTCATCAATGATCGCTTTCTCATTTTCTAATTTCAAAGCAGCCAAATTAATATACCCATTAATATATTTTGGGTTAATTTCTATAACTCTCTTGTAATATTTTTCAGCATCTGCAACATTTTTAGCATTTGCACTTAATACTCCCAAGTTAAAAATCAAATCAGCATCATTTGGATTTTTTTCCAATACTTCAGCGATTAATTTTTTGTACATATCGAAATCTTTTGTTTCCAAATAAAGATTAGCTTCCGTTAAAGTCAATGAAGTATCCCCTGGGTTTGCTTTTCTCGCTTCAGAGATTGCTTTTTTAGCTTCTTCAGTTTTACCTTTTTCAACTAAAATCAAAGCCATGTTTTTATAAATCTCACCTCTTTTAGAAGGAACAACTTCAGTTCTTGGCTTTTCATGCGTTCCTAACTTCACCATTCTGTCTCTTTCTTGAAGTGTCGTAAAAAAGTCTTCTTGACTAGTTAATTTGTTAACTGCAAAATAGCTGGTTCCTTTTCCAGAATAATTTAAATTTTTCAAATCATCATACAACTTAAGCGCCGTATCATAATCTTTAGCATTTACATATGTAGAAGCTGCGTAATATAAATTGATGGTGTCTTTTTTATCTAACAAATAAGCGTCATATAATTTTTTAGCACTATCAGCATGCTTATCCACTTTTGAATCAGCAATTGCACCGTTAATCAATTTGAATTTAATATCAGTAATTGAAGCTGCAGCCTGAGTTGAAAATTTTACTTTCCCAGAAGTTTTCTCAGCAGCAATTAAATCTTGGTATGCTTTTGCAGCAAGCGAAAGATTGGTATTAGTATCAACATTCTTGTTGGCTAAATCTAATAAAGAATTCCCTTTTACAAAGAAAAATTGTGCTTTTTCAGCATCTGGAGCATTCACTACTAAATATTCAGCTTCATTCAAGATCGTTACTGCTTCTTGAGACTTACCAGCTTTCAACGCTTTTTCTGCGGCTTTAATTTGATCTTTTTGAGCAAAAGTAGCTACTGATATCAATAATGCTGATGCTAGTAATACATATTTACTTTTCATAATATTCTATTTTTGTTTAATAATTATTCTTGGTTTTCTAATTTTTATTTACACTTCGTCATCTTCGTCGTCACCTTCAGCCTCGTCTTCAACTTCTTCTTCAGAATCGTCTTCGTCGTCATCCTCTTCCGTACCTTCGTCTTCAAGAACTTCTAAAACTGGTTTAACTCTTTCGATAGCTTCCGTTTCGATAACATTACCTTCTTCATCTACAACTACTTCAGCCACATCGTCTTTCATAACTTTTGTAACTGCGGCAATCGAATCGTTTCCTTTGATGTTAATCAACTTCACTCCTTGCGTAGCACGTCCCATAACTCTCAAATCTTCAACAGCCATTCTGATAGTTAATCCAGATTTGTTGATAATCATTAAATCATCAGCATCTGTAACTGCATTTATCGAAATCAACTTACCTGTTTTTTCGGTAATATTTAAGGTTTTAACTCCCTTACCACCACGGTTTGTAATTCTGTATTCGTCAAGGCTAGAACGTTTTCCGTATCCGTTTTCAGCAACAACTAGAATTTCGCTGCTCATATCATTTACAGTAACCATGCCAATAACTTCATCAGTATCATCTTTAAGCGAAATTCCACGAACTCCAGAAGCTGTTCTTCCCATTGGACGGGTTTTTGTTTCTTCAAAACGAACTAATTTACCGGATTTCACAGCCAAAATAATTTGACTTTCTCCGTTAGTAAGTTTCGCTTCCAATAATTCATCGCCTTCTTTAATAGTAATTGCAGCAACACCATTAACTCTAGGTTTAGAATATTTCTCTAAAGATGTTTTCTTAACCTGACCTTTTTTGGTTACCATAATTAGGTTATGGCTATTGATATATTCTTTATCTTTTAAATCTTGAGTACAGATAAACGCTTTTACTTTATCGTCGCTTTCAATATTTACCAAGTTTTGGATTGCTCTACCTTTAGCTGTTTTACTACCTTCCGGTATTTCATAAACACGCATCCAGAAACATTTTCCTTTTTGGGTAAAGAACATCATGTATTGGTGATTTGTTGCCACAAACATGTGCTCTAAGAAATCTTGATCTCTTGTTCCAGCACTTTTTTGTCCAACTCCTCCTCTATTCTGAGTTTTGTATTCCGTAAGATTAGTACGTTTAATGTAACCTGCATGAGAAATTGTAATTACTACATTTTCATCGGCAATTAAATCCTCAATACTTACATCACCACCTGAATATTCAATTACAGAACGACGCTCATCTCCGTATTTATCACGAATTTCAGTTAGTTCTTCTTTAATCAAAGCAATTCTTAAGTTTACATCCGCTAATAAAGCTTTCAAATGCTCGATTAACTTCATGATTTCTTCGTATTCAGTTCTTAACTTATCTTGTTCAAGACCTGTTAATTGTCGCAAACGCATTTCTACAATGGCACGAGATTGAATATCTGATAAATTGAACCTTTCGATTAATTTCTCTCTTGCTTCTTCCGTACTTTTTGAAGCTTTGATTAAAGCAATCACTTCATCAATATTGTCCGAAGCGATAATCAGCCCTTCTAATATATGCGCTCTTGCTTCCGCTTTTTTCAATTCAAATTGCGTTCTACGAATCACTACATCATGACGGTGTTCGATAAAATAATGAATCAAATCTTTCAGATTCAACATTTGTGGACGCCCTTTTACAATTGCAATATTATTTACACTAAAAGAAGATTGTAATTGTGTAAACTTATAAAGTGTATTTAAAACTACGTTTGGTGTCGCATCACGTTTTAAAATATAAACGATACGCATCCCATTTCTATCTGACTCATCACGGATATTCGCAATTCCATCAATTTTTTTGTCATTAACCAAATCAGCCGTGCGCTTGATCATATCAGCTTTATTGACTTGATAAGGTATTTCGGTAACGATAATACATTCTCTGCCATCTACTTCTTCAAAACCAACTTTAGCACGCATTACAATACGTCCTCTACCGGTTTTGAATGCTTCACGAACGCCTTCATATCCATATATTATACCTCCGGTAGGAAAATCCGGGGCTTTAATATGATTCATCAACTCATCAACTTCAATATCATTATTATCCATGAAAGCCAACGTACCATTGATTACCTCAGTTAAGTTGTGAGGCGGCATATTAGTAGCCATACCTACTGCGATTCCTGTTGCCCCATTAATTAATAAGGTAGGAACACGAGTTGGCATAACTGTTGGTTCTTGCAGTGTATCATCAAAATTTAATTTAAAATCAACTGTTTCTTTATCGATATCTGCCAAAATTTCTTCCGAAATCTTACGCATTCTAGCCTCCGTATAACGCATCGCCGCAGGACTATCGCCATCTACAGAACCAAAGTTACCTTGGCCATCAATCAATAAATAACGCATACTCCATTCTTGTGCCATACGAACCATCGCATCATAAACAGATGTATCTCCGTGTGGATGGTATTTTCCAAGAACTTCCCCGACAATTCTTGCTGATTTTTTATGGGCAGATCTGGAGTTAACTCCTAAATCATGCATTCCAAATAATACTCTTCGATGTACTGGTTTCAAGCCATCTCTAACATCTGGAAGCGCTCTTGATACAATTACTGACATCGAATAATCGATGTAAGCTGATTTCATTTCATCTTCTATGTTAATAGGAATTAACTTTTCTCCTTCAGACATAAGTTGTTATATTAAAAAATTATATTAGTTTCAAAACGTGCCAATATACGCCTTTTTGAAATTTTTAGACCTATTTCACACTAGTTATTTCAATGATTTATTAACAAATTTTACTGCCTTTTTAGTTAATAAATTAAGTGAATTTTAACTTTAATATTATTTTTATTTTTGTCTATTAGCTGACACCACTTCTTATAGGAATGGTTTTTGTTTTTGAATTACTAATTCACTAAATTTACGATATCAAATATATATTATGGATGATAATTTTTCACCAAGAGTAAAAGACGTTATTACTTACAGCAAAGAAGAAGCTTTGCGACTAGGTCATGACTTTATAGGAACTGAGCACTTAATGCTGGGTATCTTAAGAGACGGTAACGGGAAAGCAATTCAAATATTGAACAACCTATCTGTTGATTTGGATCATTTACGCAGAAAAGTAGAGATCTTAAGTCCTGCAAGTCCAAGCCTGGAAGTAAATGTTGAAAAGAAAAACTTACACCTGACACGCCAGGCAGAACGCGCATTGAAAACCACTTTTCTTGAAGCAAAAGTTTTTCAAAGCTCGTCTATCAGCACAGCACATTTATTGTTGTGTATTTTAAGAAATGAAAACGATCCAACAACCAAGCTATTGAATAAATTAAAAATTGATTATGACATAGCTAAAGAACAATATCTAAACATGACTCCAAACGAAGAAGATTTTATAGAAAATTTGCCACGAAACGAATCATATAATGACGATTCAGGACAAGATGACAGTCTAAAAGAAGGAACTTTCAACAATCCAGCCAATAAATCAAATAAAAAATCTAAAACACCAGTTTTGGACAATTTTGGAAGAGATTTAACCGAAATGGCCGAAGAAGGAAAACTAGATCCTGTTGTGGGACGTGAAAAAGAAATCGAACGTGTTTCGCAAATTTTGAGCCGTCGTAAAAAGAACAATCCATTGCTTATAGGGGAACCTGGAGTGGGGAAATCAGCTATTGCCGAAGGTTTAGCGTTGCGAATTATTCAGAAAAAAGTATCACGTACTTTATTCAATAAACGTGTCGTTACTTTAGATTTAGCTAGTCTTGTTGCAGGTACAAAATACCGCGGACAGTTTGAAGAGCGTATGAAAGCAGTGATGAATGAATTAGAAAAAAATGACGATATCATTCTTTTTATAGATGAAATTCACACTATTGTAGGCGCTGGTGGCGCAACTGGTTCACTGGATGCTTCTAATATGTTCAAACCTGCATTAGCTCGTGGAGAGATTCAATGTATTGGTGCAACAACATTAGACGAATACAGACAATATATAGAAAAAGACGGCGCATTAGAAAGACGTTTTCAAAAGATAATTGTGGAACCTACATCAGTTTCTGAAACAATTACCATTTTGAATAACATCAAAAACAAATATGAAGACCATCATAATGTTACGTACACACAAGAAGCAATCGAGGCGTGTGTAAAACTAACAGATAGATATATGTCCGAACGTTTTTTACCGGACAAAGCCATTGATGCATTAGACGAAGCAGGTTCTAGAGTTCACATTACCAATATTGAAGTTCCAAAACAAATTTTAGACTTGGAACGTCAATTAGAAGATGTACGTGAATTGAAGAATGTTGTAGTTAAAAAACAAAAATACGAAGAGGCTGCTAAACTTCGTGATGACGAAAAACGTATCGAAAAAGACTTAGCTATTGCCCAAGAACAATGGGAAGAAGACGCTAAGAATAACCGAATTGAAGTTACCGAAGACAATGTAGCTGATGTAGTTTCTATGATGAGTGGAATACCTGTAAACCGTATTGCACAGACTGAAAGTAACAAACTAGCTAAACTTCCAGAACTAATTGAAGGTAAGGTAATTGGACAAAGAGAAGCAGTAATGAAAATTGCTCGTTCCATCCAAAGAAATCGTGCCGGATTAAAAGATCCGAATCGTCCAATTGGTTCTTTTATTTTCTTAGGGCAAACTGGCGTAGGTAAAACCCAATTAGCCAAAGTATTGGCTAAAGAATTATTCGATTCTGAAGATGCGTTGATTCGTATTGACATGAGTGAATACATGGAAAAATTTGCAATCTCCCGTTTAGTTGGAGCGCCTCCGGGATATGTAGGATACGAAGAAGGTGGTCAATTGACAGAGAAAGTAAGGAGAAAACCATATTGTGTTGTATTATTAGATGAGATAGAAAAAGCGCATCCTGATGTTTTCAATATGTTATTGCAAGTTTTGGATGATGGTTATTTGACAGACAGTTTAGGTCGAAAAATTGATTTCAAGAACACTATAATTATTATGACTTCCAATGTTGGAGCCAGACAATTAAAAGATTTTGGACAAGGTGTTGGTTTTGGAACTGCTGCCAAAGTGGCTCAGGCTGACGATAATTCGAAAAGCATCATCGAAAATGCATTGAAAAAAACTTTTGCTCCTGAATTCCTTAATAGAATTGACGATGTAATTGTTTTCAATGCTTTAGAAAAACATGATATCGATTTGATTATCGAAATTGAATTGAAAAAATTATTTGCTCGTGTTGCTGAATTAGGATACCAATTGAATCTTTCTGACAGAGCAAAAGCATTTATAGCAGAGAAAGGTTTTGATAAACAATTTGGCGCAAGACCATTAAAAAGAGCCATTCAAAAGTATGTTGAAGATGCCCTTGCAGAAGAAATCATCACTTCGAAAATTACTTTAGGAGATGAGATTTTTATGGATATTGAAGATGGCTCACAAGAGTTAACAGTGCAAATTCATAAAGCTGGGGAACCTACAAATCCTTAAATTTAGCGAACAATTATAGCAAAATAAACCCGTTACGTTTTTATAACATAACGGGTTTATTCTTTACAGTAAACATACTTTTTTTGAAAACAAATATTTACATTTGGTCTTTATAAAAAAGGTTAAACAAAATTAATTTATGTCAGATAACAAAGTTATTTTAGGTAGTGAAGAATGGTGTTCTTTTCCAGAATTAGGAATTCCTACTATTAAAGCCCGAGTAGATTCGGGAGCGAAAACATCCGCTTTACATGCTATAAACATTGCTCCATTTATCAAAAATGAAAGCAACTGGGTAAAATTTGACATCAACCCGATACAAAACAATCTAAAAACGGTGATTCATTGTGAAGCACCATTAATCGATAAACGCATCGTTAAAAGTTCCAGTGGTTTTAGAGAACAACGCTATGTTATTCAAACAAATCTTCAAATAGGGAGTTCAAAATGGCCTATTGAAATGACATTAACCAATCGGGATTCAATGGGTTTTCGAATGCTTTTAGGTCGAGAAGCCATGAGCGGAAGAGTTCTTGTTGATCCGGAACAGAAATACCTTTTGGGACAACCTACTTCTGACATCTTAAAAGAATTATATAAGAATTCTGAGAAAGCGAGCTCTGGTTTACGCATAGGACTTTTAGCCAGTAATCCTGAATTGTACAGCAACAAGCGTATTATGGAAGCAGGAGAAATGCGTGGTCACGAAATGCACTTTCTGAATATCAAGGAATGTTACATGAAACTGGATGCAAAAACACCTGAAATTCATTATCGTGGCGGTAAAATATTAAATCAATTTGATGCTATTATACCTAGAATCAGACCAAGCATTACTTTTTACGGTTGCGCTTTGACCAGACAATTTGAAGCCTTAAAAGTATATTGCTTAAATTCATCTAACGCCATTACGCAATCGCGTGACAAATTATATTCTTTACAATTACTGTTGAATCACGGTGTAGAAATTCCTACTACTGGTTTTGCAAATTCTCCATTGGATACCGATGATTTGATAAAAATGGTCGGAGGCTCTCCTTTAATTGTAAAATTACTGGAAGGAACACAAGGAAAAGGTGTTGTACTGGCGGAAACAAAAAAAGCCGCAGAAAGCGTTATTAATGCTTTTAAAAGCTTAAATGCAAATATATTAGTCCAAGAATTCATCAAAGAAGCCAATGGAAAAGACATTCGTTGTTTTGTAATTGACGGAAAAGTAGTCGCTGCCATTCAACGTGAAGCGATGCCTGGTGAATTTAGAGCTAACATTCATCTTGGAGGAACTGCATCAATCATAAAAGTAACCGCAGAAGAAAAGAAAATCGCCATAAAAGCAACTAAAGCAATGGACCTGAAAGTGGCAGGTGTTGATATTATTCGTTCTTCAAAAGGGCCTTTATTATTAGAAGTAAATTCATCCCCAGGATTGGAAGGAATTGAAGGTGCTACCAATAAAGACATTGCAGGTGAAATGATAAAAGCGATTGAGAAAAATTTTAAAATGAAATAGTTTTCTGTCTGCAGATAAATTTTGAACTTTTTACTTTAAGCCAAAAAATGAACGAATATCTTGATATAATTCTTCGAAGTACAGCCGTTTATTTTTTCATGGTTATTGCCTTGCGTCTTTTTGGCAAGAAAGAATTGTCTCAACTGAACACTGCCGACGTGATATTGATATTGCTCATAAGCAACTCCGTCCAGAATGCTATGGTTGGTAGTAACACGAGCCTTTATGGCGGAATAGCTGCAGCAACTGTATTGTTTACCATCAATTTTATTTTAAAGAAGTTGATGTACAAATACAAGAAGTTTGGCGATTTCATGCAGGAAAAACCCGAAATTCTAATCCATAACGGGAACCTAGATTTTAAAGCATTAAGCAAATTAAATATTTCTTCTGATGAATTAAAAGAAGCCATGCGCGAACATGGTGTCGAATATTTCAAAGATGTAAAACTGGCTATGTTAGAAATTGACGGAAATATTAGCATTATATCCGGTGACAATAACCTTAGGCAAACCCATTATAAACGCAGACGAATTCATAAAAATTTAGGAGGAATAAATTAAACCTAAACAACTCAAAAAATAATTAAAGGAGTTTAAAACAACCAAATTGCACCCATAAAGTCCTGAAACAATTATGCTCGATTCTTTCAAAACATACTTTCAATCTAAAACAAATTTAACGGACGAGCAGTTTCTTTCGATTACGGATACATTGCAATCCAAAAAAGTTGAAAAAGGAACCATTCTGCTCCATCAGGGCGATATTTGCCATCATTCTTTTTTTGTATCCAAAGGATTATTGCGTTCCTATACCATAGACGAAACCGGAAAAGAACATATCATTCAGTTTGCGGCTGAGAATTGGATTATTTCGGACAGAAGCAGTTCTTATTTCAATGAACCTTCTGAATTGTTTATTGATGCCATTGAAGATACTGAAATTGTGTTTATCGATAAAAACTTCATTAATGCCGCTGCAGAAATCAGCGTTTCTTTTCGGGAGCAGGACAATACTGCGTTACACAATCACATTCGACAACTTCAAAAACGAGTGAACTTATTATTGGGAGCAACTGCTGAACAACGCTACTTAGATTTCATAACCATTTACCCAAGTCTTACTTTACGTATTCCACAATGGATGATTGCTTCCTATTTAGGCATTACACCCGAAACCCTGAGCAGAGTTCGCAAGGAATTAGCTAAAAGGAATTTTAAGCCGTATTAAGTCTTTACAATTTCATTTCTTATCCTACATCAATGCATCTGATTTTAATCCATAGTAAATTTGTACTATAATTAAAATAAGACATCGCAATGAAAACAAAAAATATTGAATTAGTATTAGCTCCACCTCCACCACACATGGTAGGTGACGGATTTAGAGTACACAATTTTATCCCGAGCGGATATCATTTAGACATGAAAAGAATGAGTCCATTTATCATGATGGATTATAATTCTAAATTTTATTTTCCGCCTACAGACCAACCCAGAGGCGTAAGTGTTCATCCACACAGAGGTTTTGAAACCGTTACAATTGCTTACAAGGGAAAAGTAGCGCATCATGACAGTTCTGGAAACAGTGGCATTATTGGAGAAGGAGATATACAATGGATGACAGCCGCTTCGGGAATTTTACACAAAGAATACCACGAAGAAGAATTTAGCAAAAATGGTGGTGATTTTCAAATGGTACAGCTTTGGGTCAACCTTCCGGCAAAAGACAAAATGTCAACACCAAAATACCAAGGGATTACAAACGACCAAATCAATAAATTGGAACTTCCTGAAAATGGTGGCGTAATTGAAGTTATTGCTGGAGAATATGAAAATTTGAAAGGTTCTGCCTCTACTTTCACACCAGTACATTTACAAAATGCCAAATTGAATAAAGGAGCAAAAGCATCTTTCCATTTTCCGGCAAATTACAACACCGGTTTATTGGTAATTGAAGGAAGCATAAAAGTGAATAACAGCGAAAATGTTCCTGCAGATCATTTTGCATTATTTGAAAATGAAGGCGAAGAATTTACTATTGAAGCAACTGAAAATGCTATCGTTTTGATTTTAAGTGGAGAGCCTATCAATGAACCTATTGCAGCGCACGGACCATTTGTAATGAATACCCAAGCCGAAATCATGCAAGCATTCAATGATGTGAATATGGGTAAATTCGGTTATTTAGAAGAATAATTCCTTATTTTTATATTTTAAAACCCTTAAAAATGTCAAACATAAAACTGATTATAGAAGAACGCCCAAGCAATATTGGTAACTTTATGGTTGGGCGATTGCTTCCCTTTCGAGAAAAAAGAATGGTTGGACCATTTGCATTCATCGATCATATGGGACCGACCTGCATGAGCGATTACGAAAATTTAGATGTTCCGCCACATCCACACATTGGACTTTCCACTTTGACGTATTTGTTTGAAGGAAGTATTATGCACAAAGACAGTTTGGGAACTGAAATGGAAATCAAACCTGGGCAAATCAATTGGATGACCGCTGGAAAAGGAATCGTTCACTCAGAACGAACACCTGAATATTTGCGTAGTTCAAACAAAATGTTGCACGGACTTCAAATTTGGGTAGCATTGCCGAAGGAATTAGAAGAAATGGAACCTTCGTTTTTTCACGTTCTTGAAAATCAAATTCCAGAATGGAAAACGGATAACATTGCTTTTAAACTTATAGCTGGCGAAGTACTTGGCAAGAAATCACCCGTTCCAGTTTACAGTCCGCTGTATTTATTAGAACTAAAAAGCACTTCGCGTCAAACAGTGACTATAGGCGAGCATTTATTTGGCGAAAGCGCTTTGTACATTCTAGAGGGCAGTATTGAAAGTGAAGGAAATGTTTTTGGTCCAAAGCAAATTTTGATTGCCAAAGACAGTAAACTCTGCACCTTCGATATGGCAGAAAACACCACTATTTATATTTTTGGTGGAGATCCTTTTCCCGAAGAACGAATTATCTATTGGAATTTTGTTGCTTCAACCAAAGAATTGATTGAAAAAGCGAAAGAAAAATGGTTGGCACAAACCTTTGATAAAGTTCCTGGTGAAACTGAATTTGTTCCACTTCCAGAACAAAATAAAAGACAATAATATGGGTAAAATAACAGCAAGTATCGGCACTGAACTTTATAAAACAGAAATACAATCAGAAACTAATTTCATCATTTCTGATGAACCTGAAAGTAGCGGAGGAAAAGATTTAGGCTTTGCGCCAAAAGAATTACTCGCTTCCTCATTGGCAGCTTGTACCTGTATCACTTTACGTATGTATGCTAATCGAAAAGGTTGGAATTTAACTGATGTAAAAGTTGAAGTCACTTTTGAAACTGATTCAGTAGAAAATAAATTCAAAATAATTCGTAACATTCAATTATTCGGGGATCTAGACACTGATCAAAAAGCCCGATTAGTAAACATTGCCGATAGATGTCCCATACACAAAATTTTAACCAACCCTATCGAAATAACAACAGCATTAAATTAGAAAAAAATGACAATTGAACAAATAAACGAAACAAAAAACGGCTACTTTAGAGCCGTTGACAACGAGATCGAAGCTGGAAGAATGACGTATACTTGGGCAGGAACCGATAAATTTATTATTGATCACACCGAAGTAAAGCCTGATTTTGCAGAACAAAGTGTAGGCAAAAAAATGGTAATGGAAGCGGTGCAATATGCCAGAGAAAACAATCTTAAAATTTTACCATTATGTCCTTTCGCGAAAAGCGTATTTGATAAAACGAAGGAAATACAAGATCTACTGTTTTAAAAAAATTAATTTTAGAGGAGGCTGTCTGAAAAAGGACAGCCTCTTTTGTTTAAATTCAATTTTGATTTATTACTGGTTTATTGAATATTTGAAATCTATCATTAAAAACAGCTCTAAGAGGTTATTCAATTCGT
>NZ_JASCRU010000044.1:0-12632 GCF_030010285.1 Flavobacterium sp. XS2P24 | reverse complement strand
GTTTTGCTACAAATTCAATCGAAGATATTTTCAAGATAAAACAATGGAAAGACTAATCATTGCTGGAGTCAATCATCAATGGAATGAATTATAGGCAACTAAACGGACAAGCATATATTTAATATTAATAGTTTGAGTTTTTGTTTGGTTTTTTATGTAGATAACTTTCCCTTTTCGATGTCTGGAAAAATGTTTTACCGGACGTTGTTTAGCAGAAATGTCCATGGTGTTTTTTATTGGTTCATCAAATTTATTTAAAGGATAATCGCTTCTATTGATTATCAGTTGCTTTTCATTAGCATCATATTTATTTTGTGTATTCCTTTGTTTTTCGGATTGTTTTTTTGAAGTATAAGAGAATAATGCTATGAATAACAAGAGTCCTAGAATTATAATTTTTTTCATTTGTTTTTAAAGACTATATTAATTACAACATGCATTCACGATTTTTTTTCGAATTTTAAAAACCTTTGTGAGTTGCTTTTTCGTCAATAACTCTTTCTTGATTCCTTTATTCAATTTTTTGCTTAAGCTTTCAGATTTTACTTTTAAATAAGGGTATTTTGATAATGAAGCCATATTCCCTTTAAGAGATTTTTTATAATGTATGAGATATTCTTTGACATAATTATCATAGTCATTTAGTTTTTCATCCCATTTATCTAGAATTAATTCCTCTTTATTTTTTTCTGATACGTTCAGAATGGATATAGTTTCGTTTCTCGTCATGACCTACAAATTATTTTTTTGAAAATGATTTGGATTTTTTATCTTCTCAAAAGTAAGTTTGATAAAAGAGATTACCTTACGGGAACCCGTAAACCATTGAAAAAAATACCACAATACTTTATAAGCTCTCGTGCTTATAAAATATTCTGAAATTCTGAATTTAGTGCATTGAAATAAACGGCTATTATATTTTTATCCAATTGCTTGCAATCCAGTCTAATAATTGAGATCGGTAGATTTCATTTTCCAAAGAGGGATGTTGTAAAAAGCTTTCTGCTTTTTGAAAACTTGCTTTGGTTTGAGGAACTTTATATTTCTTTAGAAACTGATTACAGAAATGAATTACTTCAAATTCTTCTGTTTTATCAACATAAATCCTATCAAGAACTTCGATAGTTTTAGGATAATCGTCAGCATTTATAGTTTGTGAATATCCAGTAAATGCTAAGTCTTCTCTCGTGAAATCTGCCATTTTATTTGATTTAAAGTTTTATTAGCCAAACCTAATATCTTTAAAAACCATTTCTTTACGGGAAACCGTAAAAGAGGTAATTATTTTAAAAAATTAAATGATATCCAATTTCTAAGATTTGAAATTGCGATTTTCTTTAACGGATTTTATTGATTGTTGCACCGTTTTTATTGGAGAAAAAAATTAGCTTAAACTAAACCTAAATCTTTGGTAATAGCAATAAGATGCACATTATTACTGGCTTTGAAGTATATTTTTAATCTGTTAATTCGTTTTTCGAGACTGCTGCTGCCATTTGGGATGATTCCTGAATGTTTAAATTCTGATGAAATATCTTCAAGAGTCAAACCTTTAGATAATGATTTTAAAAGTGAAATGTCATAGGATTCAATTTCAAATAACGATTTGTCTCTTAATGCATGAGATATTTCAGCTGAAGGTTTAATTTCTTCATTATTATAAATGCGTTGAATCGCTTTCTTTAGCTCAGGAATACTGTCTCTTCCTTTAGATACATAGGCATTAATTCCCAAGTTATTGAATAGTGATTTTATTCTAAAAGATTTATCTTCTATGGAGAATACTATAGTCTTGATATCCGGTTGTGCTTTTTTTACTGCCTCAATTAGTTCTTCGCCTGAGTTTAGTCTGTTTTCTCGATGGTCAGGTTTAAATGATAAATCACTAATTAATAAGTCATAGGGCTGATTGTCATGAAGTGCTTTTTTTATTTTTAAAAAAGCATCATCACAGTATTTGGCATGATTAATTTCTAAGATAGAAATTTCTTCCAGAGCTTGAACAACTGCTATACTAATACTGTCTAAATCTTCGGCTATTAAAACTTTATGGAACATAGAATCGAGTATTATATTGGAATAATAAATTGCACTTTAAATCCTTTATTTGATTTAGTGTCAAAATTAATTAATCCTTTTATGGCCTGAATACGGTTTTCCACATTTTGAAGTCCATTTTTTGAATTTAATTGTTCTATAGTTGCTCCGACCCCGTTATCAGTGTAGTCTATTTGTAATTTATCTCCTGTTTTTTTAAAAGTCAGAACAACTAAACTGCATTGACTGTGTTTTTTCATGTTGACTAGTAATTCTTGGATGACACGATAAATGATGATTTTTTTGTTACTTTCTATTGCCATCCAATTGATAGAATCCATTCCATTAGTTATCACATTTACTTCTTGAGTATTAAAACCGGACATCATTTCTTTCAAATCAGATATGAATAATGGTCCAGTTTCCATAGCATTGTTTTCTCTGGAGATATTTCGCGTTCTTGAATAAATGGTGTCTAGATTGGAAATTAATATTTCTTTATTATGTTTTGTGGATAAATCTTGAGTTTCAGCAAATGCCATAGTATGATATACATCATTAGCTAATTCATCGTGAAGTTTTTTAGCAATTCGAATTTCAGTATTATAGGAAGCTTTAATTTTTTCTCTTTTATTTCTGGCTAAAAGGAGATTAGTTATAAAAATACTTATTGCAATAATGATTCCCACAACTGTATATAACACTAGATTTCTCTTTTTTTGATGTTCTAATTGAAGTGTTTTCTGGGCTTTTAATTTCAGATTTTCATCTTTTTCTTTTTTTGAATCGTATTTTATTTTAGCAAATTGGTTCTTAGCCTTTTGTCTTACTTTAGTAATACTGTCATTAATATGTAGGTATTTTAGAGAATATTCTTTTGATTTATTTGCTGAACTGTTTTGTATTAATAATTTTAGACATTCCAACCTTGAATCAACACTGTTAAGTTTTGTAGCTTTTTCATATGCAAGACGGGCATAATTATTACCTAAATTGACATTACTTTTTTTATAAAACTCAGAAAGATGGTAATAACTTGAAATTAACCCCCAATCATCCTTTTTTTGTTTTTTTATTTTTAAAGATTGATTCAGATAATTAAGTGCTTTTGAATTTCCTACTTTAAAATATGAATAACCTAGATTGTCAACTATTCTGGAAAATGATTCAGTATCGTTTAAAACTTCTTTTTTGAAAGTTAATGGATATAGAATTTGTATGGCTCGCTTATAATTTCCCATTTCCATATATGTTAAGGCGATATTGTTTTTTATACCAGATTTTCTAAGTTCATCAGTTTTTAAATTTAATGCTTTATAGTAGTAGTAAAGTGCATTTTCATAATCATATGCATATAAATAGTTAATACCAATTACGGTATAAATATTCCATTTATATTGGGGATTTGTAGTTTTTTCTAAAAAAGGAATCGCCTCCATAGCTGTAGTTTCACTGCCAGAATAGTCTCCTTGGTTTTGTTGGATAGTAGCCAAATTAGATATTGAATAGATGATTTTAGGAACATCTTTTTTTTCATCACAGGCTAATTTAGCTTTGTTGAAATAATAATAAGAACTATCATATTCTGATTCCTCAAAATATTTGTCACCTAGGTCAACCAATCGGTCAATTTCAGCTGTATTATGTTTTTTAATGGAATTGTTTAGCGTCTTTTTTTCACAGGAGTGAAGTATTAAAAAGAAGAACAATGATAAAAAATAAACTATGGGGCGTAACTTTTTTAGAATCATTTCCCGAAAATACAGAAATTAATTAAAATACTTAATATATCTCCTAAGCAATTTAGAGTATAGTTTTAGAAGGAGAGTTAGAGTTATCAGTTTTATGGATCAATTAAATTATCCTCAGTGTTTTAAATGGTTGTATTGTTTTAATTTAGTTAAAACTTTATGAAATATAGAATCGAATATTACATTGGAATAATAAATTGTACTTTAAATCCTTTATTTGATTTAGTATCAAAAGTTATTGTTCCTTTTATAGCTTGAATACGGTTTTCAATATTTTGAAGTCCATTTTTTGAATTTAATTGTTCTAATGTTGCTCCAACTCCGTTATCTGTGTAGTCTATCTGTAATTTGTTTCCATTTTGTTTCAAAGTCAGTACAACTAAACTACATTGACTGTGCTTTTTCATGTTGACAAGCAATTCTTGTATAACACGGTAAATGATGATTTTTTTATTACTTTCTACTACCAACCAATCAATTGAATCCATTCCATTGGTTAAAACATTCACTTTATCGGTAATGAATCCGGACATCATTTCTTTTAAATGAGATACAAATAATGTTCCTGTTTCTACGGTGCTGTTTTCTCGGGATATGTTTCGTGTACGGGAATAAATAGTATCTAGATTGGTCAGTAATATTTCTTTATTCTGGGTGGTAGATAAATCCTGTGTTTCAGCAAAAGCCATAGTATGATATACATCATTAGCTAATTCATCATGAAGTTTCTTAGCAATTCGAATTTCGGTATTATAAGAGGTTTTTATTTTTTCTCTTTTATTTTTGGCTACCAGATAATTATAGACAAAAATACTTATCATGATTATAATTCCAACGGCTAAGTATAATAATAAATTTCTATTTTTTTGTTGTTCCAACAGAAGTGCATTTTCGGCTTTTTGTGTTTTTAGATTTAGATTTTCTTCTCTGTTTTGATCACTATCGTATTTGATTTTTATAAACTGATCTCTGGCATTATTACGAACTTTTATAATACTATCATTAAGTCGGATGTAGTCTAAAGCATAGTTAGTAGTGCTTTTTTCAGAATTATTGGATACTAAAAAAGATAATGATCTCAATCTTTCATCTACACTGTTGAGTTTTGTAGCAGTTATATAGGCTTCTTCGGCGTATGTTTTAGCATATTTGGGATTTAATCCTTGGTAATATTCGGCTAAATGTAAATTACTTTCAATACTTCCATAGAAATCTGTATTGCTTTTTCTGATGAATAGTGATTTTCTCATCAATTGTAATCCTTCTGAGTTACGTTTTGTTTTAAAATAACAATAGCCTAGATTGTCTAGAACTCTGGCTTTTCTTTTATTGTTAGTGTTTAAATAAGATGATTTCAAAATGGATTCTAATATCTTAATAGAAGAGTCGTATTTTTTCATTTTGATGTAAACCGTGGCAATATTATTTTCAAAAGCAATTCTTCCTATCGAATCATTAGTTTCAGTTTTGGCTTTATTGTAGTAATACAAAGCATCTTTATAATTGAACAGTTCTTTTGAAGAAATGCCAAGAAGGTTGTATGCTGCTGATTTATAAGTAGAGTTTAGCTCTGTAAAGGATAAAGCTTCAATTAAATTTTTTTCACTTCCAACATAATCACCAGAGGTTTGTTGGCTATGCGCCATTTGAATTAAATTGTAGGTTACTGACGCGCTATCTTTTTCTAATTCATATAGTATTTTTGAACGGTTATGGTAATGAAAAGCACTGTCAAATTTTTGAAGTGCTAAGAACTTATCGCCTGTATCTAATAGTTCGCGTGCCTGAATAGCATTTTTACTGATATTATTTCCTTTATTGGAGGCTGACTCTTTTTTTAAATCATTTTGACAAGAATAGATAAATATCGAGAATAGGAATATAAAAATCGGGGAACGCATCATAAAGATAACTTTCCCCGAAAGTAATAATTTATAGTTTATAAACTTTAGTTTTATTATTTTGATTAATTTTTAGGAGTATTTTCATATCCCGGATTCCATCCTTTATATGGGAAACCATTAAAACCAATTATACAGTATTATTTAAAGCTAAGTTATCCCATAAAAAAATTCCCATTCTGATTTTTTGAATCTAAATGGGAGTTTTTTATTGTTTAAAAAAATTATTTTATGGCAAGAGCATTATCGATTAAGAAAATGAGGTTGCCTCTATGTGCTCGCGTACTTTCTTCTATGGAAGTTGCTGTAAGCAGCATTGATTTAATTTTTTTCAATGTTTGTCTTGCGGCAGCTTTCGAAATATCATCATAAGAGTTTCTAGAAGAATTTATATCCGAAATTTCTACAGCTTGTTTAACAAAATAAGTTTGAAGGTATTGTCTTTGCATATTCACTTTTCCAACTAAATCAGCTTTGAATATTCCGCTAACTAAATCATTCATAACTTCTGCTACTGAATATGTATTGCCATACAGACTTGTATTAGAAATTCGTTGCAATGTCGTAGGGTGGAGAATGTGTGAAAGCGCTCCATCAGTTTGCATTGATAGATAGATACCACCCAATTTTGGATCTTCTGTAGAAGAGAAAAATCCAAATCCACGTCTTTGCAATTGTAAATACGGATATAAAGAAGCATCAGCGTCAAATGCATTTGGTGCAAATGCATATTTATTCAATACCTCAATAGCTCTTTTTTGCTCAACTTCAGATACAGGGGTGAATGGTTTTTCAGTTGTATTTTGGCCTACATAACTTCGGTCAACATACACTCCGCCAACATAGCGGCTTACCACAGCAATCATGTTTCTTCTTTGCCCATTTAGCATACTATATCGAGAACGCAATTCTGCATAATTCTGTCCAGTTTTACTATATTTTACTTTAAGTTTAGGCATTACAGTGTTGACTAATTTAAATCGGCCTTCGGCATATCCTATTGCATCACTACTTAAGTCTTCAACCATTACATGTGGATCAATCGCCTTTCCAGAGGATCTCATATCATCGGCATCATTACCAAAAGCATGACCTGGTTCAGTACTTCTACTAAGAATTTTATTTAACTCATTCTCTTCCAGTTTTTCATCGAATTCCTTGTATCCATATTCAATGGCCCAAAGATCGTATGGTCCTGGTTTTGTAGTAAAATAGTTTCCTTGTTTTGTTCTATCCAATGAAAGATTAATAGTAGGATAATCCATTACTGAACCAATTAAACCAATTTTTTCTGTAATTGAGGTATCATTAAGTTCAGAAGGGCTTAACATTTGACTTGCTTTCATATTGTGATTTAGTCCCAAAGTATGACCCATTTCATGTAAGATCAAATAGTATAAAAATTCTTTATGAACTTTTAAAATAGTTTTTGGATCTTCATCATAAGCTTCTGCTATAGTAGCACCAGTCAAAAACTGACTTTTTAGTTCGCTTGCCATGGTACAAAGATGTCCATCTGAATGAAAATAGGTGTTGAGATTATTTTGATTTTGAATGCTTTTCGCCGAAAATAATTCATCATATATTGGAGATCTGCTTCCTGAACTCCATTCCACTGTAATATCAGAACCTAAAATTTGCCCTGTTCTTGGATTGGCAAAACTTGGGCCAATTGCACCATAATTTGGATTAGCAGAAGCAACCCATCGAATAACGTTATAACGTACATCACCTGCATCCCAATCAAAAGAGTCTGGTTGTATTTTCATTACAACAGCATTTTTGAAACCTGCTTTTTCAAAAGCTTGGTTCCAACGATTACCTGCTTCAACAATAGTTTGACGATATTCAACGGGAGTTGTATTCTCAACCCACCAAACAATGGGTTCTACAGGTTCACTGATAGCTGCCGTAGGGTCCTTTTTTGTCAAATACCATCGATTGATAATGTCTTTATAAGGTGTTGGTTTTATACTGGTTTGGTCATTAATAGTTTGTCCAAAATATCCAATACGAGGGTCATCCTGTCTGGATTTGAAATTATTTTCAGGAATTTCTAAAAACGTATGTTGCATACGTACACGAACATATCGTGCATCAGTAATGTCATTCCCACCGCCATTTAGAGGTGCTGGATTATCATAAGCTAAATCTACAACTACATCAGTGTTATTAGGAAAAGATCGGATGCTATGGTATTTTGACTTAGCGGAATTGAAATTACCCAGGTTGAAAATTGCTCCAGGAGGTATTCCTGGAGGCATCGTAGGTTTCACTGGATCTAATTTTTCACTCAAGAAAAGCCCATCAGCAAGAATTAAGAAACCAGTACTGTCTTGTGCTACAATTTTCTCAGCCAGAAAAATTGCTTCCGAAATATCAGTACCAGCAGTTTTACTAACGGCATTTGTTTTGTCGTAATAAAAAGCGGTGTTTACTAATCCAAATTCAATTTTGTCATTGGCTTTCTTTATGTTGAAAACGCTTGTTGCACGATGCATACTTTGATTTAAAAACAAAGCCGTTGGTCCATTCATGGAATAGCTTTGATAAATAAATTCCTTATCCAGTTGGTTTTTCTTAATGTAAAGTTGCATGTTTCCAGTAACGGTATCCTGATACATGGTAAACAAGCCTTCAATTTTTTTAGCACTTTTTATTTTATCATTTATAGAAACGGTAGCAGTTTTTTTCTTCTTAATGCTATCAGATTTTACATCAGCAACTTCTTTTTTGTTTCTCTTCTTACGATTGCTTTTTTCTTGAGCGAATGTAGAACTTGTAATAAATAAAAGCACTAAAAAAAGAAGCAGTGTGGATTTCAATTTAGTCATAGTATTTGGGTTTAATGAAAAATGATAGGAATCACGTCTGATTTTCTTAAAATCCTTACGAAATTAGAATAAAATTTTGATATTAGTCGTATTTTTTTGATTAGAATAAATTTTGAAAACAAAAAAACCTCAATCGAAAGATTGAGGTTTCTATATAAGTAAGTAATCTAAATTGAGTTGATAAAACGTTTATTTTACTTTATTAAGTACTGCTTTGAAAGCTTCTGGGTGGTTCATAGCTAAATCTGCAAGAACTTTACGGTTCAATTCGATTCCATTAGCTTTTACTTTACCCATGAATTGTGAATAAGACATTCCTTCCAATCTAGCTCCAGCGTTGATACGTTGAATCCATAATGCACGGAAATTTCTTTTATTCACTTTTCTATCACGGTAAGCGTAGCACATTGCTTTCTCTACCGCATTCTTAGCAACTGTCCAAACGTTTTTACGTCTACCAAAGAAACCTTTGGCTTGCTTCATTATTTTTTTTCTTCTTGCTCTTTTAGCAACTGAATTTACCGATCTTGGCATAATTTTACTGTTTTTTTGTAGCAGGCGGCTTGAATTTAATCAAAAGCACTTAATGGCCATACTCCAAGGTTATTTGAAATTGTTTTAACCTAAAGAATTTTTTAAAATAATTATAAACTGTAAATTATAAATTATAGACCATGAGTGAACAATTAATAATTAACAACTAACAATTAATCTTAGATAATTCTTAATTGTTGTTTGATGCTTTTCATATCTGTTTTGTGAACTAGCGCTGAGTGTGTCAAAGCTAATTTACGTTTTTTAGACTTTTTAGTCAAGATGTGACTTTTAAAAGCATGCTTTCTTTTAATCTTTCCAGAACCAGTAACTTTGAAACGTTTCTTGGCGCTAGATTTGGTTTTCATTTTAGGCATTTTTTCCTAGTGTTTTAATTTATTCTTACTTACTTATCTTCTTTAGTCAGAAAGTTCTTAAAGTCTTAAAGTCAAAAGTATTCAACTTTTGACTTTAAGACTTTTGACTTTAAGACTTATTTCTTTTTCTTTGGAGCAATGAACATAATCATTCTCTTTCCTTCTAGAACTGGCATCGCTTCCACTTTACCAAATTCTTCAAGATCTGTAGCTAATCTTAATAATAAGATTTGCCCTTGATCTTTATAGATAATCGAACGTCCTTTAAAGAAAACAAATGCTTTCAATTTCGCACCTTCTTTCAAGAACTTCTCAGCATTCTTTCTCTTAAATTCGTAATCATGCTCATCTGTTTGAGGTCCAAAACGAATTTCCTTAACGACTACTTGTGTAGATTTCGCTTTTAAGATTTTATCACGTTTCTTTTGCTCGTAAACAAATTTCTTGTAATCCATGATTTTACAAACCGGTGGATCAGCATTTGGAGAAATCTCGACTAAATCCAATTCAAATTGGTCAGCTAATCTTAAAGCTTCCGAAAGTTTAAAAACTCCAGGCTCTATATTTTCACCTACAAGTCTCACTTCTTGTACACCACGAATAAGGCTGTTTATTCTGTGTGCATCTTTTTTTTCTACGCGAGGTTGGTAACCTCTGTTGCTTCTTATTGCTATGACTTTATAATTTAAGTTAAACTGTAAATACTTTTAATGTTTTATTGATCTGTTCGTTGACAATAGCAGCAAATTCTTCTATCGTAACACTGATATTCCCTTTTCCTTCTTGTCCGTGACGACGGATAGAAATTGTCCCATTTTTCTCTTCTTCCTCACCTACAATCAACATAAATGGGGTTTTTTGCATTTCTGCATCCCTGATTTTCTTCCCGATTGTCTCGTTTCTATTGTCAATGAGGGCGCGAATTTCGTGATTTTCTAGCAAATCTAAAACTTTTTTCGCATATATTTCATATTTCTCGCTCAAAGACAATATTATAGCTTGTTCAGGCATCAGCCAAAGAGGGAAATTTCCTGCTGTATGTTCTAATAAAATAGCGATAAATCGTTCCATTGAACCAAAAGGTGCTCTGTGAATCATTACTGGTCTATGCAATTCGTTATCAGATCCTTTGTAGGTTAAATCAAAACGTTCTGGAAGGTTGTAATCGACCTGAATCGTTCCTAATTGCCATTGTCTTCCCAAGGCATCTTTTACCATGAAATCTAATTTTGGACCATAGAAAGCTGCTTCGCCATATTCTACTACAGTATTTAGACCTTTGTCGGCTGCAGCGTTAATAATTGCATTTTCCGCTTTTTCCCAGTTTTCATCAGTACCTATATACTTATCTCTATTTTCTTTATCTCTCAGTGAAATCTGAGCTGTAAAGTTTTCAAACCCTAATGAACCAAATACATATAGTACCAAGTCAATTACCTTCTTAAACTCTTCGTCTAGTTGTTCTGGAGTACAAAAAATATGGGCGTCATCCTGAGTAAACCCTCTTACACGAGTCAAGCCGTGTAATTCACCACTTTGTTCGTATCTGTAAACTGTACCAAATTCAGCATAACGCTTCGGTAAATCTTTGTATGACCAAGGGCGTACATTATAAATTTCACAGTGATGAGGACAGTTCATAGGTTTCAATAAAAACTCTTCTCCTTCTGCTGGAGTGCTTATAGGTTGGAAACTATCTGCACCATATTTTGCATAATGTCCTGAAGTTACATACAACTCTTTTTGGCCAATATGTGGTGTAACCACTTGCTCGTATCCGCCTTTTTTCTGTGCTTTTTTCAAAAACTGTTCTAGTCTGTCTCTTAAAGCGGCTCCTTTAGGCAACCATAATGGTAAACCTGCGCCTACCTTTTGAGAAAAAGCAAAAAGTTCAAGTTCTTTTCCTAGTTTTCTATGGTCACGACGTTTTGCTTCTTCTAGTAATTCTAAGTATTCCGTTAAATCCTTTTGTTTAGGGAATGAAGTTCCATAAACACGAGTAAGCTGCTTGTTTTTCTCGTCGCCACGCCAGTATGCTCCTGCAACGCTCATGATTTTCATCGCTTTGATTATTCCAGTATTTGGAATATGCCCACCACGACATAAATCAGTAAACGTATCGTGATCACAAAACGTAATTGTTCCATCCTCAAGATTGCTAATAAGCTCTGTTTTGTAAACGTTGTCCTTATATAGTTCTAAAGCTTCAGCTTTAGAAACGGGACGTAGTTTGAATTCATGCTTACCTCTAGAAATTTCAAGAACACGATCTTCAATTTTTTTAAAGTCAGCATCAGTGATTTTTTGGTCTTCAAAATCTACATCGTAATAAAAGCCATTAGAGATTGCTGGTCCAAGAGTTAATTTTATACCAGGAAACATTTCCTCAAGTACTTGTGCCATCACGTGAGAAGTTGAATGCCAAAAAGCTTTTTTTCCGCCTTCGTCATTCCAAGTATATAATATAAGACTGCCGTCCGTCGTCAAAGGAGTTGTTGTTTCCAAAGTTGTACCATCAAAAGAAGCCGAAATAACATTTCTGGCAAATCCTTCACTAATGCTCTTGGCAACGTCCATAGGAGTAATCCCAGGAGCAAACTCTTTAACTGACCCGTCGGGCAAAGTAATCTTAATCATCATTTATTATTTTAAGAATGCAAATATAGACCATTACAAAAATACATACAATATATATATAAGGTTTGTTATCATAAATAGGTCTAAAAACTAAAAGAAGAGTTATTGTAGCATATGAGTTTAGTAGGAGTGTTATAATTAGGAGCTGTTTCCCGCTATTCGTTGTAATCTTTTCTCTCGTAAAGAAACGAGAGAAAAGGATTTTCACTGCTATCGGGGCTAGGAGAGTGGTTTTGGTTAGTCGTATTCTGCTTAAATCATCCGAAATAGGGAGTAATTAGGGGTGTTAATTAAAAAAGTGAATAAAGATTATGGGTACGTATATATTGTATAGTCTTGATAAAAGGAGAATCCGGTGTGTTTTTTGATTTTTTTCTTATGTTTATCATAAAAAACTTTTGTGTTTCAAGAATCATGTTTTCAGCGAGTTAAAGATTGGGTTGCGAAAACATGAAAAAAAAGGTTTAAAAAAGCTTGTAAAAGCGAATAAAGGTGCTACTTTTGCACCCGCAATGACGCAGACGTTCTTTAGAAGACTGACAAGTAAACTGGATTGAGAGA
>NZ_JASCRU010000043.1:0-13271 GCF_030010285.1 Flavobacterium sp. XS2P24 | reverse complement strand
TGCGGCGGGGCTCACCTCTTCCCATCCCGAACAGAGTAGTTAAGCCCGCCTGCGCAGATGGTACTGCAGTTATGTGGGAGAGTATGTCGTCGCCTTTCTTTGAAGAATCCTCATCATTATTTGATGAGGATTTTTTGTTTTACAGCGGTGAGATGTGTTCGTCTAACGCCCCGACTCGTCAGCTTTCTTTAATCTGTACTTGTTTTTGATTCTTTTAAATCCAAATCATATTTGTGACAAGGGTTTTTTGTCTTTGATAAGGTTGAGTTTTTATAAACTATTCAATTAGGAAGAAAGATTCAAATGAGTCGCGTATTGTAATTAGTTTTTATTTATATAGCATTGAATTTAAGCGAGTTACTGATGGGAGGTGAAATTAAGAATCTCTAGAATAATTTACTTAGAGGTTGATTAGATCAAAAAGAGAATTGAAGAGAATTATTTTTAAACCTGATTACTCTTAATCAGTTGCTTGTTTACTAAAAATTAAGCAACAAAAAAGCAGCAAAATATTTTGCTGCTTTTTCAAATTATAAAATGAATAAACTATTCTGTCAAAATTGATTCTGAAGTTAGTACATTTAATTCCATCATGCATTTCTTCATCATTTGATATGTTCTTTCAATGTCATTATCTAAACCTATGGAAAACCGAATTAAGCCATCAGTCAATCCCATTTCTATTTGTTCATCCATAGGAATCTCGCTAGACGTTGAAGTTCCTGGAGCACTGAATAAGGTTTTATAAAATCCTAAACTCACTGCTAAATAGCCTAAATTTTTAGCTTGCATCAATTCCATCAGTGCATTGGCTTTCTCCAAAGTACCAACATCTATTGTCATCATCCCACCAAAACCATATTCGCGATTAATCATACTAGCATACAATTTATGGCTTGGGTGACTTTTCAAACCAGGATAAACCGTTTTTAATCCGTCTTTTTCGAAACGTTTTGCAAGATACATTGCGTTGTGACTGTGTTGTTTCATTCTAATATGTAATGTACGTAAGTTTTTCATCACACTGGCAGATCGCAAACTGTCCATTGTTGGACCCAATAACATACTGGCACCACTATTTACATTTTTTAAACTATCAATAAACTCTTGCGAAGCACACGTTACACCACCCACCGTATCACTGCTTCCGTTAATGTATTTCGTTAAACTGTGAATTACAATATCAGCACCTAACTTTGCAGGAGAAACTGATAATGGTGAAAAAGTATTATCGACAACCAATTTCAAATTGTGTCTTAGGGCAATTTTTGCCAAACCGGCAATATCAGCTACTTCCAGTAAAGGATTACTCACCGTCTCACAGTACAAAACTTTAGTTTCAGCAGTAATTGCAGCTTCCACAACGTCTAATTTTGTGATGTCTACAAAAGTAGTTTTGATACCCAATCTTGGCGTAAAATTCTTCAAGAAAGCATACGTTCCGCCATATATAGTTCTGCTGGAAACGATGTGATCACCCGAGCTGCATAATTGTAATAGTGTAGGTGTAATCGCCCCCATGCCTGATGCTGAAACATTAGCAGTTTCCGTTCCTTCCATCGCTGCCAATGCTTTGTCTAAGTATAAATTACTCGGGGAGGAATGACGTGAGTACAAGTAACAGCCTTCCATATTGCCTTCAAAAGTATCGAACATTGTTTTTGCCGATAAAAAGGTATAGGTTGAGGAGTCTGAAATAGATGGATTTACGCCACCAAATTCGCCAAAGTACTGTAAATCCTGAATGTTGTCTGCGGGATTGAAATTTTTCATAATTATTTTTTATTGTTATTTGAAGCTATTCCTGCTATTCGCTATATCTTTTATTCGCCGTGGCGAATAAAAGGATGTCGCTGCTATCAGGGCTATGCGATTTCGGTCTGAATAAAATCTATTCAAAATAACAGTGTTATAGATTAATAATCAATACTATTACTTAATATTAGATTTTAAAACTACTAAATTTTAATTATAGGATTTAATTTTCTAAATTAGCTTCTCAAAAAGGATTTATATAGATTTTATTTCAATTCAAATTTCAATAAAAATGACATTAGACGCCATCGATAAAAAATTACTTTTTTTATTGCAATCCGACAGTAAGAAAACAACTAAGGAATTGTCTTTAAAACTGAATCTTTCTTTGACTGCCGTTTACGAACGCATTAAAAAACTGGAGAGAGAAGGGATTATCGATAAATATGTCGTGTTAATCAATCGTTCGAAAGTCGAAAAAGGTTTTGTGGTTTTCTGTCATCTTAAGTTAATACAACACACCAAAGAGTTTCTTACCAAATTTGAAAGTGAAGTGGTAAAACTTAAAGAAGTCCTTGAATGCCATCATGTGAGTGGTGATTATGATTATATACTAAAAATAGTAGTTAAAGATATGGAAGCTTATCGGGAGTTTTTGGTTACAAAATTAACCACATTGGAACATATTGGAAGTACACACAGCACATTCATGATTAGTGAAGTAAAAAACACGACAGTTGTTGATATTTAGAATAAATGTGAATTTAAAGCGGTATTCAATGATAAGTAAATGTTAATTACTAAAAATTCGTAACAAAAAACCTTCTGAATTAAACTTTAAACAAAACTTAATTCCTTAATTTTGTGCAACATTTTATAAAAACACAATAAAAAAATATACTATGAGTTCATTTGACGTAGTCATTATAGGTTCTGGACCAGGCGGATATGTATCAGCAATTCGTTGTGCACAATTGGGTTTCAAAACAGCAATTATAGAAAAATATTCCACTCTTGGAGGAACTTGTCTGAATGTAGGTTGTATTCCTTCAAAAGCATTGCTTGCTTCTTCTCATCATTACAGTGAAATTGCTCATTTTGCAGATCACGGAATTGAAGTTTCTGGTGAAGTAAAAGTGAACCTTGAAAAAATGATTGCACGTAAACAAGCTGTTGTTGATCAAACTTCAGGTGGTGTGAAATTTTTAATGGATAAAAATAAAATTACAGTTCTGGAAGGATTGGGTTCATTTGTTGATGCCACGCATGTTGCTGTTGCAAAAGCAGACGGAACTTCTGAAACTATCGAAGCTAAAAATATCATTATCGCTACAGGTTCAAAGCCTTCTTCTTTACCTTTTATCAAAATTGATAAAGAAAGAATCATCACTTCTACTGAAGCGTTAAAACTTAAAGAGGTACCAAAACATTTAGTGATTATTGGTGGTGGAGTAATTGGGATTGAATTAGGTCAAGTGTATTTACGATTGGGTGCGCAAGTTTCTGTAGTAGAATATTTAGACAGAATCATTCCTGGAATGGACGCCTCATTGTCTAAAGAATTGACTAAAGTATTGAAGAAACAAGGCATGAAATTCTACGTTTCTCATAAAGTGAAATCAGTAGAAAGAAATGGCGAAGGTGTTGTTGTTCAAGCTGAAAATGCAAAAGGAGAAACAATTACTCTTGAAGGTGATTATTCATTGGTTTCTGTGGGACGTCGTCCGTTTACGGATGGATTGAATGCAGATAAAGCTGGAGTGAAAATCTCAGATAGAGGAATGGTTGAAGTAAATGATCATTTACAAACTAACGTTCCTAATATCTACGCCATTGGAGATGTTGTTCGTGGAGCTATGTTAGCGCACAAAGCAGAAGAAGAAGGAGCAATGGTTGCTGAAATATTAGCGGGTCAAAAACCACATATTGACTATAACTTGATTCCTGGTGTTGTTTATACTTGGCCAGAAGTGGCTGCAGTAGGGCAAACTGAGGAGCAATTGAAAGCTTCTGGTGTAGAATACAAAGCAGGAAGTTTTCCTTTCAAAGCTTTAGGACGTGCACGTGCAGGTGGAGATTTAGACGGATTTGTAAAAATTCTTGCTGATGCTAAAACGGATGAAGTTTTAGGAGTTCACATGATTGGAGCCCGTTGTGCGGATTTAATTGCTGAGGCAGTTACAGCAATGGAATTCAAAGCATCTGCTGAAGATATTTCAAGAATGTCACATGCACATCCAACATTTGCAGAAGCGATAAAAGAAGCTGCATTAGCCGCTACTGATAATAGAGCTTTGCATGTATAATTAGAAAATCTGAAATGAGAGATTAATTCTCGTTTAAAAATAAAGAAACCCGTTCAATTGAACGGGTTTCTTTATTTATTATGAGTTGAGTTTACTTAGCCTTTAGCTATAAATAAACCTTTATAGTTTTCCCAATGACTGTAAATTAAAAACAGATTTCCTAAAAATAAGAACACTGCAATTGGTATTCCTTCCGGGGATAAGAAAAAGTTAATAAATAAAATGTTTATGGTTATAGGTAATATTAAGATATTGGCTAATGTGACATACCGTCCGGTAATAAAGGATAATCCACAAAGGAATTCCATTGATTTTGCCAAAGGGATCAAATAAGTAGACGCAACTAAGCCCACATTAAAAGCCTTGAAGTTTCCAGTAACTTCTGGTTCTGGTGCTAGTTTTAGAAAGAAGCTTACAGACGCATAAAGTAGCAAAAGTCCAATTAAAGTTCGGATAATAATAATTGCAATTTTCATAGTATATGGTTTTTTAGAGGTTACACATTTGAGAATTATTATTTGGGAATAGCACTTTCATCCATATAGAAAATTTCCCATTGATGCCCGTCTAAATCGGCAAAACTATGTCCATACATCCATCCATGATCTTGTGGCTCCATATAAATTGAACCACCTGCATCAACTGCATTTTTGACCATTTCATCTACTTTTTCTTTGCTCTCGGCATCCATTGCAAGTAAAACTTCGGTATTTTTATTGGCATTGCAAATTTCTTTTTTGGTAAAGTCTTTAAATCGTTGCTCTGTCACTAGCATCGCAAAAATATTTTCTCCTATAATCATACAAGTAGCCTGTTCATCAGTAAATTGTGGATTGAAAGAAAATCCAAGTGTAGTAAAAAAATCAATTGATTTTTTTAGGTCTTTAACAGCTAAATTGATAAAAATTTTTGAAGCCATAATGAGAATGATTAGACGATTAAAAGAAGCCAAAATTTATCATGCACTATCAAATTTACAAAAAAATAAACTAATTTTAGTATAATCAGTTATTGAAGGTTTATTTTTTATTGTAATTTTGAATTTTAAACACCAATACTTTTTGAGAACTTCAATTTACAAGTCTATTTCTGATCCAAAATTGTTCAAACAGCAACTTTTATTTTGGTCTCAACAGTTTCGAGAAATCATTTATTTAGACAGTAATGATTATCCGCAAAACTATTCCAGTTATGATTGTGTTCTTGCCGTTGATGCATTTACCGCAATAAAGACGGATTATCACAATGCTTTTGAAGATTTAAAACAATACCAGCAAATTACCAAAGACTGGCTTTTTGGCTATTTATCGTATGATTTAAAAAATGATATCGAGCAGTTACAATCTACTAATTTTGATGGCTTAGATTTTCCCGATTTGTATTTTTTTCAACCTAAGAAGCTGTTTTTATTGAAAGGAAATCAACTCGAAATTCAATATCTCAATATGTGTGACGATGAAGTTGAGGAAGATTTTGAAGAAATTGTCGAAAGCCTAAAGTCAAAAGTCGAAGCTGAAGCGACAATAAAAATTCAACAACGAATATCAAAAGAGAATTATCTTGAAAAGGTTTCGAAAATATTAGAACACATTCATCAAGGTGATATTTATGAAGCTAATTTTTGTATGGAGTTTTTTGCCGAAAATGCTATCATTAATCCAATTAAAAAATTTATAAAACTCAACGAAATTTCTCAGCCTCCATTTGCTGTTTTTTTTAAAAACAACAAACACTTTTTACTTTCGGCAACACCGGAACGCTATTTAAAAAAAGAAGGAGAGTTGCTTATTTCGCAACCGATTAAAGGAACTGCCAAACGTTTTTCAGACCCAATTGAAGATGAAAAATCAAAAATGCAATTGGCTTTAGACCCAAAAGAAAGAGCTGAAAACATTATGATCACTGATTTAGTGCGGAATGATTTGTCTCGAACGTCACAAAAAGGTTCCGTTGAAGTACAAGAGTTATGCAAAATTTATTCTTTTTTGCAAGTCCATCAAATGATATCAACGGTAACATCAAAAATAGATGCTCAATATTCTGCTGTAGATGCCTTAAAAACTACTTTCCCGATGGGAAGTATGACTGGTGCTCCAAAGATTTCGGTGATGAAAATCATTGAGCAGCTGGAAGAAACAAAACGGGGCTTATATAGTGGAGCAGTAGGGTATTTTGCACCAAACGGAGATTTCGATTTCAATGTGGTTATCCGAAGCATTTTATACAATCAAGAAAAAAAATATGTTTCTTTTTCGGTTGGAAGTGCGATAACTTCACAATCAATTCCTGAAAACGAGTATGAAGAATGTTTGCTTAAAGCAAAAGCTATGCGAGAAGTTTTAAGTTAAATCAAAATGAATTAATTAAATTTGAACATGCTACAGAAATTCCAAAACCATCTTCTTCATAATTTTCAGTTCTTGAACGGAAAAAAAATACTTCTTGCCACAAGCGGCGGGAAAGATAGTATGGTTATGGTTCATTTGTTGCAGCAATTAGATTATAAAATAGGAATCGCACATTGTAATTTTCAATTGCGTGGAATGGAAAGTTTTGAAGATCAAAATTTTGTTCAGGACTATGCTGCTACAAATAATATTCCAGTATTTATAACACAATTTGATACCAAAGCTTTCTCAGAAGATTATAAAATTTCTACCCAAGTTGCTGCTCGCGAGTTGCGTTACAACTGGTTTTATGAATTATTGGAAACCGAAAAATTCGATTATATTCTTACCGCGCATCATGCCGATGATAATCTGGAAACATTCCTAATCAACCTCAGTCGAGGAACAGGATTAGAAGGTTTGACTGGGATTCCGGAACAGAACGAAAAAGTAATTCGTCCACTTTTGGCATTTAGCCAAGAGGAAATGGAAGAATATGCCAGAATAAATAACATTCAATGGCGCGAAGACAGCAGTAATACATCGGATAAATACCTTCGTAATAAGATTCGTCATCATTTGGTTCCAATGTTAAAGGAATTGAATCCTAATTTTCTTTCTTCCTTTCATAAAACGCAAACCTATTTGCAAGAAGCACAAGTTATGGTTGAAGATGCTTCCATTATGATTTATCAGCAAGTTGCAAAGCAAGATAATGAAGCTATTTATTTTGATTTGCAGCAATTAAAAAAATTACCAAATTATAAATCGTATTTATACCAATGGCTGAAAGAATTTGAATTTTCGGCTTGGGATGATATTTATGATTTGGTTGAAAGCCAATCTGGCAAATACGTTTTTTCTTCTGAATTCCGATTATTGAAAGACAGAGATTCCTTAATCCTAAGCCCGATAAATTCCGTAAATGAAAAGGAGGAATATTCTATTGCTGAAAATCAAAAAGAAGTTAATATTCCCTTAAATCTTTCATTTTGTAAAGTAGCTGACATTAGTATCGTTTCAAATAAAACTATCTTTGTGGACGCTGATAAATTACAATATCCATTGATTTTGCGCCATTGGAGCAAGGGAGATAGTTTTCAACCTTTTGGGATGAATGGTAAATCGAAGAAAGTGAGCAAGCTTTTTAAAGATGAAAAATTATCATTATTGGAAAAGGAAAATACCTGGCTTTTATGTTCGAATGATAAAATAGTTTGGATTATTGATGTTCGTCAAGATGAACGCTTTAGAATAGATAATACAACAAAGAATATACTTAAAATACAATTAGAATAATGAAGAAACTACTATTTATACTTATTGCTTTTTTGGCTTTTGCCAATGGAAATGCCCAAATTCTTGATCCTGCAAAATGGACCACCAAAATTGAAAAAAAATCAGAGAATAATTATATACTTACTTTTAATGCCATCATAGAAAAAGATTGGCATATGTATTCCCAATTTACAGCTGAAGGCGGATCTTTGCCTTTGGAAATTATTTTCAAAAATCAAAAGGGTAACTTTAATTTAGTTGGTAAAGCCAAAGAAAGCAAAACAACTACTGCTTTCAATGATATTTTTGAAGTTAATGAAACGTACTTTGAGAAAAAAGCTCAAATTCAACAAGAAATTACAATTACAAACCCAAAGATTACAAAAATCGAAGTCAATTTGAATTATCAGGTTTGTAAAGAAGCGTGCATCAATATGGAGAAAAGTTTCACCTTTACGATTCCCGCAGCTTCCAAAACAGCAGAAATAGCTTCTGTAGCATCTGATTTAACTACAATAGATTCAGCCAAAGTTGATACTGCAGTTGTAAATACAGACGTAATTAAGGAAGGAACCGTTAGTCCTGAAAAAGTTCCGGTATTAGATTCTAAACCTTCAAAACAAAGAGGATTGTGGTCTATTTTCTTCATTGCTTTTTTATCTGGATTTGCTGCATTGCTTACGCCATGTGTCTTCCCGATGATTCCTATGACGGTAAGTTTCTTTACAAAGCAAAGTAAAACAAAAGCGAAAGGAATAAGAAATGCTATTATTTATGGAATTGCCATCATATTTATTTATGTAGTTTTAGGCTTTTTAGTGACGTGGATTTTTGGTGCTGATGCATTGAATGCGTTGTCTACGAATGTTTGGTTTAATATTATTTTCTTTATTCTGTTAGTTGTTTTTGCTGCCTCATTTCTGGGTGCTTTTGAGATTATGTTGCCTAATTCTTGGGCTAATAAAGTCGATAATCAAGCCGACAGAGGTGGAATAATTGGAATTTTATTCATGGCTTTGGCATTAGCAATTGTATCTTTTTCTTGCACAGGACCTATCGTAGGAACACTTTTAGTAGAAGCCGCGTCTAAAGGCGGAATAGCGCCAATTGTTGGAATGTTAGGATTTTCATTGGCTTTAGCCTTACCTTTTATGTTGTTTGCGATGTTTCCGGGTTGGTTGAATTCATTGCCAAAATCCGGTGGATGGCTGAATACTGTTAAAGTGGTTTTAGGATTTTTAGAATTGGCTTTGGCATTCAAGTTTTTGTCGAATGCGGATTTAGTAATGCAATTGCATTTCTTAGAAAGAGAAGTTTTCTTAGTAATTTGGATTGCTATTTTTGGAACACTGGCATTTTATTTATTCGGAAAAATTACGCTTCCGCATGATAGCCCTATGAATCATATTTCGGTAGGAAGACTGTCATTGGGATTAGTAGTTTTGGCTTTTACAATATATTTGATTCCCGGAATTTGGGGAGCACCTCTAAAATTAATTTCTGGTTTTCCACCTCCAATGACGTATAGTGAAAGTCCATACGGTGTAGGAAACTCAAAAAGCGGTTCGAATGCATCTGCCCAAATTTTGCCGGAAGGCGCACATTTAGGACCACACGATCTTATTGCTTTTGAAGATTATGAAAAAGGATTGGCTTATGCCAAATCAGTAAATAAACCTATTTTACTTGATTTTACAGGATATGCTTGTGTGAATTGTAGAAAAATGGAAGATTACGTTTGGTCTGATCCTGCGATTTTAAAAATATTACAAGATGAAGTAGTGTTGATTTCTTTGTATGTAGATGATAAAAGAGAATTACCAAAAAGCGAGCAATACGTATCCAAAGAAACGGGTAAAGAAATTGTAAGTGTCGGAAACAAATGGAGTGATTTTCAAATCACTAAATTTAAAGCCAATGCACAACCGTATTACATCATTTTAGACAAGGAAGGAAATATGTTATCTGACAAACCAGAAAGTTATAACTCAGATATCAATGCCTACAAAGGTTGGTTAAGAGAAGGAATTGATCGATTTAAAAAGGCCGAATAGGCCTTTTTTTTTGTTCCTGATTGGACCTAAAGATATTTTAAAACGTTGCTTTTATAGCATATAAAATTATATTTATGTAGGTTTTATTTGGAGAGATTTTTTATCTTTAAAAATTATTTAATCCAAGAAAACTTATGAAAAAACTACTTAGCATTTCTCTTTTTTTTATTGGCGCAATTCTTTTTGCCCAAGATAAAGCAGCAAATTATGTTGCGGATAATTACACCAAAAAAGAAGTGCATATCAAAATGCGTGACGGAGCAGAATTATTTACTTCGATTTACACCCCTAAAGACGTTTCTAAAAAATATCCAATTATAATGCAAAGAACGCCTTATAATTCAGGACCCTACGGAGAAAATCAGTTCAAGAGAAGTATTTCTCCAAGTGAAACCATGATGAAAGAAGGATATATTGTTGTTTATCAAGATGTTCGTGGAAGGTTCATGAGCGATGGTTTATACGATAATATGCGTGGTTTTATTCCAAATAAAAAAGGAAAAAAAGATATCGATGAAGCTTCGGATACGTATGATACGATTGATTGGCTGGTTAAAAATGTGGCTAATAATAATGGGAATGTTGGGACTTGGGGGATTTCTTACCCTGGATTTTATGCCACTTATTCTTTATTAAGTAATCATCCTGCATTAAAAGCAGTTTCTCCACAGGCTTGTATTGCTGATTTCTTTTTTGATGATTTTCATCATAATGGAGCATATTTGTTGAGTTATTGGAAAGTAACGCCATTATTTGGACCTCAAAAAACAAAACGTACTACGGAACCTTGGTATAAATTCACGAATACAGGTACTAATGATGACTACCAGTTTTTCTTGGATGCAGGACCTTTGTCTAATTTAGACAAGTATTACGGTAAGGAAGATGAATTTTGGCAGCAACTGAAAGACCATTCTAGTTATGATGATTTTTGGCAAAAACGTGGTATTTTACAACATTTAAAAAATATAAAACCAGCTGTAATGACAGTAGGAGGTTGGTTTGATGCCGAAGATTTATATGGTCCTTTAAATACCTATAGTACCATTGAAAAGAGTAGTAAAAACTACAATACAATAGTTATGGGACCTTGGAGTCATGGTGATTGGGCTAGAAATTCTGCAAAACAAGTGATTGGTAATATTAATTTTGGCGACAGTATTTCCGGATATTATCAAAAAAATATTGAAGCTAATTTCTTCCGTCATTTCTTGAAAAATAATGGGAAAGGTGAAAACAAATTACCGGAAGCCTATGTTTTTGATACTGGTAGAAAAGAGTGGCAGACTTTTGCAGTTTGGCCTCCTCAAAATACTGCAAAGCAAGATTTCTTTTTGCAAGATAACCGATTGTCAAAAATGGCAAAGAAGAATTTTGCCTTTGAAGAATTTATCAGTGATCCTAAAAAACCGGTTCCTTATTCTGAGGATATTAAACAGCAAGGGCTTACGCCAAGAAAATACATGACGGATGATCAGCGTTTTGCGGCGAGACGTCCTGATGTGCTAGTTTTTGAAACTGAGGTTTTGGCTGATGACACTACATTGGCTGGAGAAATTTTGGCTAAATTGCAAGTTTCCACTACAGGAACTGATGCAGATTGGATTGTAAAAGTGATTGATGTTTTCCCGAATGATGAACCGGAAACAAAAGAAGTTGCTCCTTATTTAAAGATGAGTAATTACCATATGATGGTGCGCAGTGAAGTAATGAGAGGTCGTTTCAGGAACAGTTTTTCAAAACCAGAGCCTTTTGTTGCCAATGAGAAAACGGCAGTAAATATCAAGTTGCAAGATGTTTTTCATACGTTCAAAAAAGGACACAAAATCCAGATTCAAGTTCAAAGTACTTGGTTTCCGTTAATTGATTTGAATCCGCAAACGTTTGTAGACAATATATTTTATGCTAAACCAGAGGATTTTCAGAAACAAACGCATAGAATTTTTAATGATTCAAAAATTGAGTTTACGGTTTTAAAATAAAGACTAAAAGTAAAATAAATATCAAAATTCAAATGAGGCTGTCTGTAAAGGCAGCCTTTTTTATTTATAATTCTTAAGTGATTTCCTGTAATTTGTTTCATGGAATTTTAATAATTGAAACAGAAAACAGTCATAAAAGGGCACTGTTTTTTTAATTATTTTTTTTATTTCTTCTAAAAAAATATAAAAGATGTAGTTGGTAGTTTTTTTTATTCCTTTAATCGAAAATGTATTAAAAATAAGATTAATGTATTCTTAATTATATAATTTAGTATTTAAGTTTTTGAAAATTAGACAATTGTAATGTTGTTTTTTGTTATAAAAATTTAAGAGCAATAGAGATATTATTCTATTGGTTCTGCATTTTATAGTAAGGCATATAGTATTCGTTATTTTATTATTTAAATTCAATAAATATGAAAACATTTTTACTCAAATCAAGATTCTTAATTTCTTTCTTTCTAATTGCCAATTTGTTTTTTGCTAATGTGGCTTTTGGGCAGGCTACGGTTTCAACAGATTTATTGGATTACCCACCGGGAGCTACTGCCATTATAACTGGTTCTGGATTTCTGGCTGGTGAATATGTTGAATTACATGTGCACCATGCAGATGGAGATCCTTTAGGTACTGACCCGCAACATCACTTACCTTGGTTTGTGACTGCTGATGCCAATGGTGATTTCACCACATCCTGGTATGTGCCTACTATAGAAGAAGGTGATGCTCTTGGGGCAACATTTAATTTGGAGGCACATGGAAACATGGGTTCCGAGGCAGAGTGGACGTTTACGGATGGAAACACAGTTACTTTTAATAGTCCCACACAAAATGGTACAATTAATACGGGAGTAGGCGGTAGTGTTACTTATAATATTACGGCAACACGTGACGGTGCAAAAAATCCATTCTCTACTACCCTTTCTGCTAGTGTATTGTCCGGAGTAACCTATAGTTTCTCACCTAACTCTTTAAACTTTCCTGCCACTCCATCTACAATGTTATCCTCAGTTCTTACTCTTACAGTAGCAAGTAGCGTCCCAGCAGGAACATATTCATTCATTGTTACGGGGTCAAGTGGTGATCCTAGAAACCTAACGCTTATAGTTAGTGGCTGCAATGCTCCGACTATAAATGCAACTAATTTAGGGTCTGTAAATAATGCAGCTGGATTATGTGGAGCAAGTGTTGCTTTAGGTTCTAATATAACAACAACAGGAACACCAACACCAACTGTGACTTATAGTTTAACCAATTTTGGTGCAACAATATCAAATCCTTATGTCTTCCCTGTTGGAACAACAACTGTTTGGGCTAAATCTTCTAACAGTTGTGGTGATGCTATTACATCTTTTACGGTAACGGTTATTGATAATCAGGTACCAGTACTTGCAGCAGAAGCGAATCAGGATGTAAATCTTGACGCCAATTGTGGCATCACCGTTCCAAATTTGGTTGACGGATCAAGTGCTACCGATAATTGTACCAACACCATTACACAACTTCCAG
>NZ_JASCRU010000042.1:0-16712 GCF_030010285.1 Flavobacterium sp. XS2P24 | reverse complement strand
AAGTCTACAAGACTCTTCACTCCCAAAATTTGCTGTAAAATTGAATAGATTCATCGCTCTTTTTTTATCAAATATAAGCCTTTTATTTAATTATGGGTAATTGCGGACAATCAAAAATAAAATTAAAGCCATTCATTTAGGAATACCAACCTAAGGCAATTTTTATCCCTTTTCTAATTTTTTTCTTTGAATCAGTTCTGTAAGATTCTTTTCTTTTACGGCAGTTCTATTTTGAATGCAATAGTCGGTATGATAAAAGTGGGATTGGAGAAAATTAATTTGCATATCGTTCCATTCTTCCAAGCTGAGATTTGGATTATAATGTTTTAATTCCAGATAGAGCTTATTTCCGATGCGCTCAAAATGATTGGTGCCCAAATATTCGACATCGGCATCTGCAAGTATGCATTCTAATTTGGTTTTTGGTTGTTGCGGAATTATTGTGGCTCGTATCATGCCGGCAATGATTTCAATTTCTTTTTTGGTATAACCAAAATCCGGTAACTTTTTTTCAGCAAACCGAATGCTTTCTTCTTCATGCCCCTCATTAATTCCGTTGATAAATCCCGCATCATGAAACAATGCCGCCGTTTTAACAAGCACTATATCTTCCTCAGTTGTATTTTCTTGTTGCGCAATATATTCCGCTGCTTCCAGCACATGTTGCGTGTGTTTCCAATGGTGATAAATGAGAAAAGGAGACAATTGTGTTTTTAAACAATCCATGACATTGGTATACAAAAGATTCCAGTTTTTCATATTTACAGCACAATTAAATTTAAAAATAGGGTATAGGTCCTGAAAGTATCTCTGTGAGATTTTCTTTCACAGATTTTTGATACTAGTGTTTTTGTTTGTTTCTTAAAATTCCGCCGCTGGCTTCTTTGATGTATTGAATAAACATAAAAGCATTCGGGTCTATTTTTTTTATCTCATCTTTGATTCTAAGCAATTCTAGTCGTGTAACTACAGTGATGATAATGTCACAATCTGTTTTTAAATCGAAAGTATCAGGTAAATAACCCCGTTCCCCTTTAATTATTGTAATTCCTTTCCCGAATTTTTTCACAATTAATGATTTAATAGTTTCACTTTTGGATGAAATGATGTGCAGGGAAGTGTATTGTTCTAAGCCGTGCGTTATATAATCCAGTGATTTTATGGCCGAAAAATAAGTGACAATTGAGTACAATGCTGTGCCAATACCAAAAGACCAGGCTGCTGCCAAAAATAATAAAGTATTCATTCCAAAGATAACTTCGGATACATTGAGTCCGATTTTTCGGGTAGTTAATAAAGCCAGAATTTCTACACCATCAGCAGTGGAACCACTCCGAATGCACAAACCCATCCCGATACCAATAAGACAACCGCCGAACAAAGCAATTAAAAGTCTGTCTGTGGTAACTGCTTCAATATGAATAAAAGTCATACTGGCGGCTAGTAATAAAAAAGTCATCAAGCTTTGTAATGCAAATGTTTTTCCCAATAATCTTTTTCCTAAAAACAAAAACGGTATGTTTAAACCCAAGACAAGAATTCCAAATGGCAGATGGGTAATTTCATGTACAAGTATCGAAATCCCTATAATACCGCCATCCAAAAATTTATTGGGTATCATAAATCCCTTTAATGCCAATGTAATGAATACTACGCCCACTAAATTTAGAATTATATTTTTTGGATGAAATATTTCTTTCCAGTCAATGGGTTGGTGGTCAATATTCATAAGAATGAATTTGGATTAAAATCCTTTAAATATACTACTTTATTTTAAAAAATAAATATTATATTTACCTTATAATTAGATTGTTATCTCAAAATATCGATTCTTTGGTTTCCCCAGCCATTTTTAAATTAATAGTTTTCTGAATCAGAATTTATTAACCTTTAAATATAGTAATCATGGCAAAGCCTGTAGTAATCACATTGACCGTTCAAACTGCTAATCTTTTTGGAATGAATGCTCCATCACAATCTCAAATTGATGGTTGTTGCACATTATCGGATGATAATTCCGGAAGTTCTTCAAATGGAACTCCAGAAGATTTTAAATCCTATGTATTTATCAATAATAATGTAAAGTGGGTCGGTGTTTCAAGGGACTCGGGATACTCTGTGGCAATCAACAGTATTGATTATGAATCCAAATCCAATGATGTTAATTTTTTTGACAGTCCTACTATTTATGGATCGGGAGGAAGGTCTGGAAACGCATCTGCCAATGTCAAAAATGATCCTAGTTTGCTTGGTACGTTGGATATTTACAACATCAATTTTAGCGTTTATGATTCCGGTAATTCTTCAAAAACATTTAGCATAGATCCCAAATTAGCCATAAATCCGTAATGGAATTGAATTTTAAATATTCTTTTAAAATTGCTCTTTTTGTTTTTTTTGTGCACTTAAGTATTTTAGCCCAGGAGCAAAAAGTTGCTGACAGCCTTGTGAAAATTTATCAGAGAGGGAATATTGAAAATGCTGAAAAATTAGAATTACTCCGGAATTTATCTTTCAATGAAGTGAATAATCTCAGGCTGTCGCTAAGATATGCTGAGGAACTTATTGCGCTGTCAAAGTTAGAAAACAACTATTTATACCTGCACAGAGGATATTTTCAAAAAGGAAATAAACTCAGAATTATAGGCGATTTGAATAAATCCTTAGATGCTTTTTTTAAAAGTGAGGCCGCAGCAAGCAAAGCGAAATATAGTGCGGGTCAAGGAACTGCTTATTCGTCTATTGCCGATGTGTATTCGGTTATGGGGAATTCTAAAAATGCCTATATCTACTACAATAAAGCAATCAAATTATTAAGAAAGACGGATAATTCCATTGGGTTAGCGTCTGCTTTATTAAACATGGGCGATGAATATTTTAAAAACAAGAAATATGATTTGGCATTAAGGAATTTTAAAGAGTCCGGTGAAATTTTCAAGAAAGCTGATTATTTGATTGGAACTGCCTATAATTTAGGAAACATTGGAATGGTCTATGCCGAGCAGGGAAAAGACGTTTTGGCCATGAAATACATGAGTAAAGCCATAAAAATTCTGGAAGAACTAAAGGATTATTATGCGATTTCAGATTACCTGACCTATATGTCAGCTATCTATTTAAAGCAAAATAATCAGGCTGTTGCGCTCAATTATGCGCAGAGAAGTCTGGAGTTAGCTCAAAAATATGGATTGAAAGACCAAATCAGTAATTCAAATCTTAAACTTTCAGAGCTGTATCAAATATCCGGAAATCCCGTTGAATCGTTTAAGCATTATAAGAATCATATTCTTTATCGGGATAGCGTCACCAATCTCAAATCGGTTCAGCAAATGGCTGATTTGCGAACGAATTTTGAAGTTTCCCAGAAACAGATTGAAGTCGATTTGCTCAACCAAGGAAAAAAAAACCGACAAATTATTGCCATTTCATCCGCGATTTCATCGGGACTGGTTTTCTTACTTGCTTTTGGAATGTTCAGAAGGTATAAATTCATAAAGAAAACCAATGTCATTATTGAAGAGGAAAAGAATCGGTCAGACAGCTTGTTGCTAAATATTCTTCCCGAAGAAACGGCTCATGAGTTGAAACAAAATGGCAAGGTACTCGCCAAAAAATTCGAATCGGTCTCGGTATTATTTACCGATTTTGAGGGATTTACCCAATATGCAGAAAAACTACCGCCAGAAAAATTAGTGGAAAGTGTGGACTACTATTTTTCTAAATTTGATGAAATCATGGAAAAATATGATTTAGAGAAAATCAAAACAGTTGGTGATTGTTATATGTGCGCGGGAGGTTTGCCTTTTCCAACAGAAGACCATGCTTTTAAAATGGTACAAGCGGCTTTTGAAATTGCCACATTTGTCAAAGATTCAAAAAATAATAATCCTTTAAATCATACTCGTTTTGAAATTCGCATCGGAATTAATTCGGGTCCCGTGGTAGCAGGAGTAGTCGGTACCAAGAAATTTGCCTATGATATTTGGGGAGATACCGTAAACATTGCTTCCCGCATGGAATCTAATTCAGAGCCTGGGAAAATTAATGTATCCGAAAACACGTATCAACTCATTAAAGACCGTTTTGATTGTGATTATAGAGGTGAAATTGAAGTCAAAAATAGAGGGACGATGAAAATGTATTTCGTAAACAATCCCACAACTTAAAGCGTTGGGAATTATTCTATTTTTCCTAATAGCTCGGCTTTAAAGATAAATCTAATAGAATTTATAATAAGCCTTGCAATGTGCTTTTTCTAATTAATTGGGCGGTATTTCGGGAGTTGGATTTCTTTAAAATATTTTTGCGATGCTGTTTTACGGTATTGACACTGATAAAAAGTGTTTCGGCAATTTCATTGTTGTCAAAACCTTCTGCAATTAGCTTAATGATATCAATTTCTCTTTTTGAAAATTCTGAAAAACATTGGGTATCTTCAAAAACATCAATATTCATATAGGAAGGTTCGCCTTTTAGTCCTATCATGGAATATTGGTAGGTGTTGTTTTTGGTCAAATGATCAATTCTAGTATGAATATTCAATGATTTTCCAAATCCACCTTTTGGATCTAAAGTAAGTATTATGGCTTGATGATTGAGCATGCAATATTCCCCATTTTTCATTCGACTTCTAAAACTGTAATTCATTTTATAGTTAGTCAATCTTTCCGGACCTATGTTGGTATAAAAAAAATTAAGTATTGAAGCTTCGGCTTTTACTATGAAGTCAACATCGTCAGGATGTATTGTTCCAAGAATATCATTAAAAGATACGGTTTCCGGGTCAAATCCATGAATATCAGTTTTAGCTGGACTAACGTTCGATAAAGACATATCATAAAAATCAATGATATAATAATAAAACGGACCAGAGCTTATTATCGAACTGGCAATTTCGTCAAACTTTATTTGTGGTAATAAAGTGTTCTCGTTGGCTCTTTTTTGAGTACTAATCCAAACCGAATGAAGTTTTTGTAGTTCTTGGGTCATGTCTTAGGTTTTTGACATAAAATTTCGCTAAAAAATACAATTATTTTACGGTTTAAAGAAAAATAAATGAGGTTTTGAAAAAGAAGAACTGATACTGAAGTTTTTATTTAGCAACAAAACTGCGCTAACGATTGTGGCATATCAACGCGGTAGGATAGGAATTCCTATCCAATGCATAACAAGCATTATTGCAACTGTTATTCCGAAACTACATAAATAAAGAAGTCGCCAATACGTAGATCTTCCATACCCATATTTCCAAACTTTCTCGCCAGTTTCTTTTCTGTTTTCTTTCAAAGTAAATTTCGACAGTATGTACGTTGAAGCAGCAAAAATAAATATTGCAATTATCCAAAATGTCATCATAAACGATTCTTTTATTAAAGTTATAAATTTACGATTTTTTTTCTTAAAATTAGTGCTAACAACGGTTTAGGATCAGTTTTTTTTAATTTGACTGTTCAAGTTTTGCAATAAATTTCACAATTTTTTCCACTTTTTGATTTTCAGTAGCAGATGAATTTATGTTTTGAATTATTTCATTTTGTTCCTCAATTTTGAGTTTTTTGAATATATTTAAAACTTCAGCATCTTTAAAACATTCAAAAATCATTTCATTTTCATTCTTTTTTTCAGTGTTTTCATTTACAAGATAAAGCGTGACGTTTACGAATTCTCCACCGCTTTTCCCTATAGAGTTTCTAATTTCCGAGTTCAAAGACATTTTTTTGTCTGAATTTTTTAAAGGTGCTAAGTTTTTACTATTTATTTCGTAATCATCAATTTTTCCTGACACTTTTAAATCGCCCCATTTTCCTTTTATATTTTTAGTATTTGGTATAATAAGATGGTAAGTCCAAGCACCGTTTCCTGGAATATATTGGATTTCCAATTTTTCATTTTCTACTATAAAATTCATAGTTCAAATTCAAAGATTTTTAAATTTCATTCTTTTGCTATGCAGAGAAAATAGTACTGCTAACGTTTCGCCGTTTGGCGAGGTTGCGAACTTCGTAACCGTTTATTTTCTGTTAAAGATAAAATTTCTTGCGGAACGCAAACGTGAATTTATCGCAAAATTCGCAATCTTGCCAAGCATCTATGTAAAAGCATAACTTTGAGATACTAAAAACGAAGATTATGCAATTACATGACGTCTTGACTATTCCAAAGATATTCATTGGTTTAGATATTCACAAAAAAAGCTGGACAGTTTCTATTCAAACGGATTTATTTTTCCACAAAACCTATTCGATGCCTTCTAATGCGGAAGATTTGTGTCAATATGTGGAGCGAACATTTCCTAATGATCAAGTGAATTTAGTGTACGAAGCAGGTTGTTGTGGGTTTACCGCAGCACGCTATTTTTTAAATTTAGGTTGGAATGTTCTAGTGGTAAATCCCGCCGATGTAAAGACAGGCGACAAAGAACGGTATCAAAAAACAGATGCTTTGGATTCTAAAAATTTATAAAATCAATTGAAGATAGGCACTCTAAAAGGAATTCACATTCCCACTGAAGAACAAGAACAATTTATGACTTTGGCACGCCACAGAACCCAAGTAACCAAAAAGCTTCGACAAACCAAAGCCCATATCAAGAGCATATTGCTATTTCATGGCATCAAAGTTCCCGATGAGTTTGACAATTCGAATTGGGCTAAAGATTTTATTCTGTGGTTAGAAAATATAAAATTCAGCACCCCTTGTGGCGATTTAGCTTTGCAAGGGAAAATAAGAATCTTCAAATTCATTAAATCAGAATATTTAGAGACGGCTAATCAAATGCGTGCTTATTGTCGAAAAGTGAATAAAAAAGATTATAACCTTTTGAGAAGTATTCCAGGAATAGGTGGTTACTTAGCGAGTGTAATCTTGGCAGAATGTGGCGATTTACGCCGTTTTAATAACGAAAGCCAATTTAGTTCTTACATAGGTTTAGTGCCAGGGATTTATAACAGTGGCGATTCAGAAAAGTGCTTAGGAATAACCCCAAGAAGTCGCTCACAATTACGAAGCTACTTAGTAGAAGCAGCTTGGATAGCAATCAGAAAAGATACCGAGATGCAAAATTATTATAGAAAACATCAAGGCAAAAACGTAAAAAGTATCATTATTAAAGTAGCCCATAAAATGGCACGAAGAATATTATCAGTCATTAAAACCGAAACACCGTATCAAATCAATCGAAATTTAGTACCGATAGTTATAGAAAATCAAGAGTAAAACATAAAATAACCATTCTTAAAAAAGCTCAACCACACAAGAGAAATAGACTACAAAACAGCCGTGGTGGTCCCGTTTTAAAAACGAGAGCCACATCGCCAAGCAGGTAGCTATTTTATTTATTCTTACAATCACACCGATGCTGGTGGCCACGTCCCAGGCATGGACCACATATAGGAGCGTGAGCCTTAAGATTTTTAAAAGATATACTATGAAATAAAAGAGGTATTAATTCTTGGCATTATTGGAAAAGTTAGAATAACTTTTCCTGTCCAAAACCTTCGGCGGACAAAAAGTTGTTTCCAACTTTTCCAACAAGCCGTTGGAATGGAATTTTATACTCAAAAAAAAACGACATATAACCCTCTTAAAAGTTGTGAATAACTTTATGATGCTTTACATAGGAACGGCTGTTGGCAGATAGTGCTTTTGTTTAGTTTAGATTTTTAATCAAAATTTTTGCATTTAAAAATTAAAAACAAAATTGTAGTTTTTTGTATTTTATTCTTTAATTATTTTGTAAGTACTTTTAGAATGCAAATTCAGGTTTTCAATAACTAATAAATAAATTCCTCTTTCTAAAAATGAAAAATCAATTTTATTATTTAAAGTTTTCTCTTCATGTATAAATTTACCATCCAATGCAAATAATTGCAATTTATAACTTACATTATTTTCGCCAGTCCAATTAATAGTATCCGTAAACGGATTAGGATACATCTTTAAATTCAAACTATTAGTAATTTCATTTACGGTAAGCGTATTTGAAGAATTGATGTAAACGGATACCTGACCACTAACAAAATTTGGTTTATTGACAAATAAATCTTTTTTATTATCACTATTGTAATCGAATAATAATATGTCTGCTCTTGTTTGATAATATGTTCCAAATGAGTCGATTTCAAATTTTGTGAAATTTGTAAAATTGGATGTTTTATAATAAAAAATATCACTTGAGTAGGAATTTGAATTATAATTCGTTGCAAAGATTTCATATTTCCCATCTCCATCATTATCGTCAAACTCTATATCATGAATGTTTATGTTATCAATAATAATTTTGTAAAAATTATTTTGGCCGTCATTTCGATAGAATAAAAAAGGTTTTACGTTTATGTCTAAAACAAAAAAATCTAAATCGCCATCTTGATCCATATCTTTTATTTTAATATTTCCACCACTATAATCATCTATTAAAGTTGCTATACTTGTAGCTGAGAAAATACCATTCTGATTTTCAATTAAAATTATTTCATAATTGAATGAATTATTAGAATAATAATTACTTAGCATTAGTATATCAGAAGTACCGTTATTATTAATATCACCAAAAGCCAGAGAGGTGGTATCAATAGTATTTGGATAATTAAAAGATATTGGTTGAACGTTTCCAAAGTTACTACCATTGTTGTTTTTTGACCACATGAGTTCATTTCCAGTTGTAAAAGAATTTTTTTGAAAAAGCAAATCCTTAAACCCGTCGTTGTCAATATCTGCAAAATACATTCCTGATGTTAAAACAAGAATCGAGACGTTTTGTAAATATAAAAAATTATCGTTTCCTAAATTCTTAAAAACTTTTGCGTACATACCAGAATCGCTATAATCAATTACGTCACCCAATCCATCATTATCAAAATCCATGATATAATTCAAGGTGTACGAAGCTGCGTTTGGGTTCGACATTACACCTATTAAATTTTTTATAGCACCATGCTGATTATTAATCATCTTTTTGTAATAGCCTAATCCGTTTTGTTGCCCGATACAAACATCCTCTACACCATCGCCATTCATATCAATTACAGTAAAATTATCTGTATTAATAGTTTGTTGGTAACAGATTGTTTTGTCAGATAAATTATCAATATCATAATTTACAAGAACCATGTTTTGGGAATTAAAATTTGAAGAAAATAAGAAATCAACCTTTCCACTATTGTTAAGGTCTGAAAATATATAATTATTTAAGGTAAATACATTGATGTTAAAGTTAGGTAATACAATTTCTGCCGTACTAAAAACTCCATTATTAATAGTGAATTTATGAATATTGGATTGATTTTGTGTTGATTCTAAAGCAATATATACATCGTAGATGCCTGGACCTATACCTTTTATATACACAGAGCGACTATTGTTGGAATCAGTGTAAAATGGGATATTTTGTACAACAGGCAGGTCATTTAAAACCACTATTTGATTAGTAGTTGTATTTAAGCCAAAATATTTAACCCAAAGCGCACCATTTTTCCAATATAAGATATCTTTATATCCGTTTCGATTTATATCGAGTATTCCAAATTCCTTAAAAGGCGCAGCGGCTGTATTCAGTGCAGGTAGATTAACGAAGTTTCCATTATTGTTTATGTAAATTTCCAAGTTAGGATTACCCAATATATATAAGTCAAAATCCCCATCATTATCAAAATCATCAATTTTGTAAATGGAGGTAAAAGGACTACCCAATGCAAATAAAAATTGTTGAGATAAAAAACCACCATTCTGATTGTTTAACAGCACATAGGCGTTATTCTGATTATCCCTTACGATTAAGTCAATAAATCCATCGCTGTTATAATCGAATTTAATTGGTGATATGGTATACGACCCAGAAAAACTTATCAATGTTTGTTCATTACCAAAAGTGTCATTTTGTAAATTGGGTAAAACGCCAATAGTGTTAAATGAATGATAAGTAATTAAATCTGGATAACTATCATTATTTATATCTAAGGAGATAATTGGACTTACGCCGTTCGATATACTTTTTGGTAATGTTGCATTTAAATTTCCGTTTTCATTTTTTTGAAGTAAAACATTTCTTTGGTTGGAGGTCACATATTTTATTAAGTCAATATCATTATCATTATCAAAATCGTCATAGATAACATTATTACTTAAGGAATCAACATCATAAATGTTGACTTTTTCATTAAAGTTTATCTGTCCGTAAATTGGATTAATAATAAACCATGTAAAAATTATAAATACTTTTATTTTCATTCTATATTTATTTAATGTTGTTAGATTTTAATTGCTGAATTTAAGTTACAAATACAACTTTTTGATTAAACATATAATTTGGATTTAAAATTAAATCTTTTTTATGTCTTTTAATTAAATTTATTAATTTTAAGAATTTATCGATACTATGTGATTCTTAGTGTTTTCTAATTGACAATGTGATTTTTAATTTATAGTTTTTTTTTCGATTTTTGGGCATTTCTGCCAACGTCAGTCTGTGAAAAAACTTCCGTTTACTTATTAACAAATATAACAAAATGTTGGTATAAAAAGAAGATTTTTCGTATTTTTAAGCATGCAACACATCATAGGTATTTCACGTCAACAACTGCGTTTTTCAAGTTTAGAAGATACTATAAGTCCCGATAATCAGGTGCGATTTATAGATGCCTTTGTCGAATATATTGACCTCTTTAAACTCGATTTTGCTGTAAAAGCGCTCAAAACCGAAGGTCGCCCGAGTTTCAATAGTAAAGTATTTCTAAAGATCTATTTATACGGTTATCTTAACGGACTCAGAAGTGGTCGAGATTTCGTTCAATATTCAGGCAGCAGTCGATGCCAAACACAATCTTGTTGTAGCTACTTACACGATCAACGGTAATGATCGCAGTGCTTTGTCGGCAATAGCTATCGAGACCAAAGAGAATTTAGGGATTGATACTTACACCGCTTTAGTTGATAAAGGCTACCATAATGGCAAACAAATAGAGATTTGTAAACAATCTAATATTACCATTATTGTAGCACAACCCAAACAAGGAAAAAGTAACGAAAACGGCACAACAAAAGAGTATTTAGTTTCTAATTTTAAATACGATCATAGCATCGATAGCTATACTTGTCCACAAGGACAAACGCTCAAAACTACGGGACGTTGGCATAAAAAAAGTAGTTCAAAGGAGAGTTATGAATTTAAAAAATACCGAAACCCAAAATGTAAAGAATGCCCTGTAAAACATTTATGTACTAGTCGAGCAGCAGGAAGAGAGATTGACCGGAGCCAATATGCCGAAGCTGTAGAAGAAAACAACAAACGCTACCATGAAAACGCACAACTCTATGGCAAACGACAGGAAATCAACGAGCACATCTTTGGGAACTCAAAGCGGCAATGGGGCTACAACCATACTAATTTAATAGGATTAGAAAAAGTAAATGGAGAACACAGGCTGATTATGCTGGTGTATAACATCAAACACAGTATCATTATCCTGAGCGTTCCAGATCTGATTGCGAAACTCAAAAAATGGGACTCACCCTACAAGGCAAAAGTCTTGTTTTTACTAAAATCGAGTTATTTGAAGTTGAATTTAGAATACTATTTCTATTAAACTAAAATTGCAGCCTAAAAATAACGACTCGTTAAATGGCTTCTATTTGAGTTCTATGGTAAGATAATTTATTAGATTTTGATTGAAAAAAGAGGTTTTTTTACAGCCTGACGTCCCGCCGCTTGGAGAGGTTGGGGACTAAATTAAGATTTATTTTCGGATTATTACTAAACTTTTCAAGTATAAAACCATCTTTAAATTCAGCTTAAAACCCCAATCTTGCCAAACGGCTGTTACCTGCGGGCGTATTTTCCGTACTATACTTTCCGTTAAAATTTATAACTATATCCAAGCCTTATTACTTGTGTTTCGTAATAGTCATTACTTGTATAGTTAAAATCTTGTCCGTTGATTTCTTTTTTGATTATCATTGTGTTTAGCAAATCTGTAGCGTTAAAAAAGAGTTCGCCTTTCCCTTTTTGAATTGCTTTTTTTAGCCCAAGGTCTAATGAAAACCTTGATTTAATTTTTCCTTGTGGAATTATATCGGGTGCTAAATAAATTGTTGTTAATTGTACATCTATGTTTTTAGGAAAATGAAACGTATTGTTCAATTTTATGTTTCCAGAATATATTTCTTGTTTGTCTGCTGAAAAAGTATGTGTAGTTGGATATTTGTTTTCAACTGTAAATGCATCAATTTGATTTCTGTATGCGTTTAGATTAATATTGAATGAGTACAATTTAGAAATTTCTTGTGCTAAAACCATTTCAATTCCTGTGTTGTAACTTTTATTTACGTTTTGAAATGTTGCATAAATTAAATTACTTGGTGGAACAGTACTTGAAATCCTTGTAATTGTACCATCAGCAAATCGGTGATAAATAGCGTTGTATAAACTTCCTTTTTCCCAACTTTTTTTATATCCCAATTCTATCGAATTGGTAAATTGTGGTCGCAATGCAGGATTCCCCACTTTTATAATTTCTGCGTCATCATATTTTGGAAAAATACGAATATCAACTTCGTTTGGTCGGTCAACTCTTCGGTTGTAGAAAACGGAAACTTTATTGTTGTCGTTAATTTTGTATGCCAAACGTAAATTTGGAAACGGTTGGGTATAATTATAACCATCACTTTGATATACTATATGGTTAGGATTAACTTCATATTGAATTTTTACATACTCAATTCGTAATCCTAATTCGGCTTCCCATTTTTTGTTTTCAAAAATGTAGTTTCCATAAACGGCAGGAATTAATTCTTTGTAAGTTGCCCAACCGCCTGCATTGGTGTCTAATACAGAATTCACACCTGGTATAAATTGCATATTTGTCGGTATATTTCTGTTGCGAAGTTTTATTCCTGTTTCAATTCGTCCGTATTTAAGTGGTTTTATGTAGTCAAAATTAAAATCATAAACTTGTTCGTCAGACAATAATTTAAACGCATCGGTTCCTTTGGAAGTTGGCAAATAATTGTCGTAAAAATATTTTTCGTCTTCTCTGTGAAAAGTGTAATTTAAACCAATATTTAGCAAATGTCCTGCTTCTTTAAATTTGTGTTGATAGCTGGCAGTTGCCATTATGGTTGTTTTTAATTCATCTTCTAAAAACTGCCAAAGTCTGTTTCGTTGTGAAAAATCGCTATTAAAAAAGGGTTGGTCGCCTCTGTCAATTATTTTTTCACTTCCAAAAAGTCCGGAAATAGTCAAAGAATTTTCGTCGTTAATTGCATAATCAAAACCACTTTTCAATGTCGTAAAATGTGTGTTTCTGTTGCGTTTTAATTGTGAATTTATGACTTCGCCATTGTCGTAATTTCTTATTACAAATTCATTTTTGTTGAGCGTTTCAGTATATAAATAATCGCCTTGAAAAAAGACATTGACTTTGTTTTTTCTATAATTGAGTGAAACGCTTGGGTTGATTTTTGGCGTAAAAGTATATTGTGGTCTTATGGTTGGTAAATTTTCTTTTCGTACCCAAAGTGAACCAACACCTGTTGTAAAACCAAACTTTCCATTAAAACCATCTTTTTTGTTTTTTTTGTAAATAATATTGATAATTCCTGCATTTCCATTTGCATCATATTTGGCAGAAGGATTGTTAATAATTTCAATTTTTTCAATGGCAGATGCAGGAATATTATCTAAGCCTGTTTGGTTTCCAAAACCTGTCAATGCTGTTTGTTTACCGTCAATTAACACTGTTACTTTATCGTTTCCTCGCAATTGTACTTTTCCGTCTTGTACTGTAACACTTGGCAAATTTTGCATTGCTTGTAATACCGAACCACCACTTTGACTGATATTATCTTTCAAAGAAAATGTTTTTTTATCCATTTTCTCACTTATCTCGGCTGTTTTTCCTGTTACAACAACTTCTTGCAAAGATGTTGATTCTTCATCTATCTCAATGTTTTTAATGTCAAGATATTCTGTTAGATTACCCACGAACAGCGATTGTTTTGTTGTTTTGTAGCCGATAAAAGAAACCTCTAAAAGGTAATCGCCTGACTTTACTTTTGATAATGAAAATCGCCCTTCTTCGTTGGTAACTGTCCCACTTACAAAAGAGCTATCTTTTTCAGTTTTCAAAACTACGTTTACAAAAGGCAAAACAGCTTTGCTGTTTTTGTCTTTAATAATACCCGAAACGGTTACGCTAGTTTGTGCGTTTGATATTGAGAAGAATGAAAGTTGTAAAATCAAAAAATACAGTATTTTTTTTGATGCTTTTTGTAGAGACATTTTTGATCAATTTGTAAATTATACTGCAAAGAACGTGAGTAACAACGAGTAAATAACAAAAGACAAGTGCAGAATAATTTTTTTGTACAAATTAGTTGTTTTGTGCAAGATTTTTTTTGAATTGAGTTGGTGTTAAACCTTTGTATTTCTTGAATATAGCATTAAAAGAAGATTTAGAATTAAAACCTACCTCTGTGGCAATTCCTAAAAGTGTAAATTGATTATTTTGGTCGTTTTTTAGGCGTTTTATAAATTCTTCTACTCTGTATTCATTGATGAAATCTTGGAAATTTATTTTCATATGTTCATTTAAAACTTCCGAAATATACTGTTTTGGGATATTGAGTTCGTTTGAAACATCTTGAATGGATAATTTCCCATTTAAGTATAATTTATCCATTTCCATTAAATTAATTAAATCAGACTTATATTGTTCAATCAGTTTTGTGTTTAGTTTAGAATTTTTGTATTTGCTTATTTCGTTTTTCGGCAAAATATCTTTCCCTTTGCTTAATAATTTAAAAGAAATAAAATAGAATAAAAATGCGACAATTAATAAAAGATAGGAGTTAAAGTTTTGATTACTGAAAAAAGACAATTCTTCTAATCCTATTATTTTAAGAACATCATTTATACAAGAAAATACTAATAAAATAACAATTGGAATAACAAAATAAGTGGTCCAAATTTTTCTTTTATCTGTAAAAACGGAATATAAGATTAAGCCTAGATAAATCACAAAAGTTATTTTCATAAGTACTTCAAGAATTTCAATATTCAAGTTTTCTTTGGGTAATTTTATTTCAAGTACTTCAAGAATTAAATAAAAAATGTTGGGAAGAAAAAATAGATAATTGGATTTTATAAATTTTTTTCTTTCGTTTTTGTAATACTTGAAAAACAAAAAAAGAAAGGTTACAAATAAGGTGTTATCAAAAAGAAACCAATCTGTATCTTTAACAAACAGATTGTTTTTGTCATCACCCAAGATGTAAAGCAAAACAGAGATTAAACCTCCAAAGAGCAGCCAAAAAGTAGTTTTTTTGTAATCTTTTCGATTTGTAAACAAAATAATAAGAACAAAAATTCCTTGTATTAAAGCAATGATTTGAATTGTTTGGAGCATTGTTTTATTTAAGTTTTTTGGGCAAATGTAGTACAATTTTTGTTGTTTTTTCTGCTTTCCGTGTCGCTCGGAGCGCTTGTAGCGTGTGTTAGTGACTGCCCATACGTCTGTTATTTAACGATTAAATATATTGTCACACAAACAACAAAGAGAAATAATAAAAGACATCCAATTTTACGGCTACTTTTTTCGAGACCCAATTCATCAAGTAATTTTTTGGCATTTTTTTCTTCAAGAAAGAAACCACGCCAAGCAATATCAGGTATCGATAACCACCAATTAGTTCTGCATTCAGAATACTGATAAATACTATAACCAAATTTTAGATATACTCCGTCATCTTTAATATATTTCAATTGTCCTTTACCTAATTTCTGTGTCAGTAATATGTCAAAGTTTTCAAACTCTGTTTGAGTTTCAAAATTTTTATATCCTTTATCAAAACAGTTATTACACATTTGGTTTTTTTCTAATAATTTGATTCTACAGAAGCATTATCTTTTCGGTGGGTTGTCACTAACGTTTCGCTACTTTGAGATGGTGTGTGGTTCGTAACCGTTCAATTTTTGGCTTTGCAGAAAATTGATGCGAAACGGTAATTCCACTAAATCACACACTAGCTCAAAATAGCTGTTGTAGGTAGTTTATTATTTTTTCATCATATACCATTCGTCAAGAAAACTACTTTTTTCGATTTCGGCGATATCTTTTTCCGTTGGTTTAATTTCTTTTCCGTTGTTGTCGTAAAATTTCCAACTATTAGTTACAAAACCAAATTTTATTTCGGCTCCACCTTCACAACTGGTTTCTTTATGTTTTTTTCCAATTCTGTAAGTGCCTTTGGCTTTTAACTTTCCATTATCATAATAGTAATTCCATTCTCCATATTTATAACTATAAAATCCGTCACAAACTCCGCCTGTACAACATTGAGTGTAAGTGTCGAGTTTATAATTCCCATAGGCTTTTAAATTTCCGTTTTCATAAAATTCTTTCCAAGTTCCAACTCGATAGTTATTAAAATCCTTATGAAATTCATCTATAGCTCCAACACTTTTAATTTCGCCGCTTTCATAATATTCGGTTATTGTGCTTTTTGTCGGAAGTTCAGATTTGTTTTGAACAGTTTTACAACTCACAAATAGTATCAAAGTCAGAATGTAAATTGTGTTTTTCATTTTTGGTTAAATTACCTACAACGTCAGTCTGTGAAAAAACTTCCGTTTACTTATTAACAAATATAACAAAATGTTGGTATAAAAAGAAGATTTTTCGTATTTTTAAGCATGCAACACATCATAGGTATTTCACGTC
>NZ_JASCRU010000041.1:0-19082 GCF_030010285.1 Flavobacterium sp. XS2P24 | reverse complement strand
TGCTTTTCTAATTTTACTCATGTCTGTTATTTTGTTTGCCATAATCCGTATTTTTTAACGAATGTATGGTGCTAACAACATGAAAAAGTCAGTAGTTTTTAATGCTCAATTTTACCCTAAAATCAGGTGGTCAGTTTGAACTGGAAAGTGGTGGTCAATTTACACTGGAATAGGGTGGTCAATTTGACTGGTTTTTCCACCTTGGTTACCTAATTTTAAATGATGGCAGAGTTTTAAACGAAATTATGATAAAAGAGGGGTATGCGAAGCCGTATAACGATGTTTTTTGTGAAATGCTTCCAATAATCAAGAATGGAATTTACAAGCTAAAATCGACTTAAAAGGATTATATTCTATTGTAAACAAGTTTTGATAGTATATATAATGAATGTGGGCTAAATGTGGGCTAGAAGTAAAAATAAAAAACCCTAACTTACTGATTAACAGTAGCTAGGGTTTTAATTCCGCGGAGAAAGAGGGATTCGAACCCCCGGACCTGTTACAGTCAACAGTTTTCAAGACTGCCGCATTCGACCGCTCTGCCATTTCTCCAGTATGTCGCTTTCATTATCTGATTGCGAGTGCAAATATAAGAACCTTTTTTGGTTATGCAAATCTATTTTTAGAAAAAAAGCATCTATTTTCAGGGCTAATTTTTAAAGGTTTCATTTTCTTTACTTTAGATGAAACTTATTTTTATAAAATAGTAATGAATGGGGTTAATACTTTACATATTCGGTTATTTCTAGCCCATATCCAATCATTCCTACTCGTTTTGTTCCCTCAGTATTGGATACTAATCTAATTTTTGAGATGTCAATATCATGTAATATTTGCGCTCCGATACCAAAATCTTTGCTGTCAATAACAATTTTAGGCGCTTTCATTTCACCTTGTGCTTGTAATGATTTAAGTTCAGCGATACGATTCAACAAATTTACGGATTGCATGTCCTGATTGATGAAAATAACTGCACCTTTTCCGGCTTCGTTTATTACTTGAAACATATCATCCAGTTGTTGGTCTGCATTATTGGTCAATGTGCCTAACAAATCATTATTCACCTGTGACGAATTGATTCTGGTTAAAATCGATTCACCCAAATTCCAAGTTCCTTTAGTTAAAGCAATATGTATTTGCTTATTAGTCGTTTGTTGGTATGCTCTTAGTCTAAAAGTACCAAAACGAGTCTCAATGTCAAAATCTTCTTTTTTAACGATCAAACTATCGTGTTGCATTCTATAGGCCACTAAAGCTTCGATGGACACTAATTTCAAATCGAATTTTTTAGCCACTTCCACTAATTGTGGTAAACGGGCCATTGAACCATCTTCGTTCATGATTTCTACAATCACACCTGCGGATTTAAATCCAGCTAATCGAGCAAAATCTATAGCAGCTTCGGTATGTCCTGTTCTTCTTAATACGCCACCTTGTTTTGCAATAAGGGGGAATATATGTCCCGGACGTGCTAAATCATGTGGTTTAGTTTTAGAATCAACTAATGATAAAATAGTTTTTGCTCTGTCCCCGGCAGAGATTCCTGTAGTTACTCCATTGCCTCTTAAATCTACTGAAACAGTAAAAGCGGTTTCCATTGGATCAGTATTGTTGCTTACCATTACATGCAATCCCAATTCTTTACAACGGCTTTCTGTCAGTGGAGCGCAAATTAATCCTCTACCGTGTGTTGCCATGAAATTTATCATTTCTGGTGTCACTTTCTCGGCTGCAGCCAAAAAATCTCCTTCATTTTCGCGGTCCTCATCGTCAACAACAATGATTATTTTTCCTTGGCGAATATCTTCTATCGCTTCTTCAATTGTGTTGAGTTGTATGTTATTTGTAACCATTTGTGTTGTTAATTTTGTGATGGTAGTATTTTTTTGATTATTTTTTGGAATGGAGCCAGAATAACGTCCATATTTATTAATCCAATATCGTTTGTGGCTCTGTATGTTAATAGAACCGCTAATGGAGTCAGGATAAATGAGGATAACCAAGCTCCCATAAAAGGAGTCATTCCGTTTTCCTGTGCTATTCTTTTGCCAAAAGTATTTATAAAGTGAAATGTAATAAAGATTAAAATTGCAAAAACAATTGGAAGTCCTAAACCACCTTTTCTGATGATTGCTCCTAATGGTGCTCCAATGAAAAACATTAGAAAACAGGCAAATACAATTACAAATTTATCGTAAAAAGCCAATAAATGTTTATTGATATTTTTTTGTTTGTTGTCTAGTTCTGCTTTAGTGGTATCGATGGAGTAGGTTGTGCTGGCAAGATTACTGACCGCTATTTTTAAAATATCCGATTTTTGTTCTAAAGTATACAATGACAAAATATCTTTAGGAAGCGGTTTTCTTTTTGGTGCTTTTTCCAGTTTTTTATTTAAAGGAATACCAACTCGCATGTTGCTATTTTCAGAAAATGAAATAATGTCATTTTTTATGTTTTTGTTCAATGAATCCAAAGTGTATTTTAATTCATTAACAGTCAGCATTGTGTTCGTATTTGCCACACTTTCATCGGTTACATCGGTCTTGTTTAATTCAGATAAATCGATGTTTATGATGTGTTTTTTAAAGGAGCTTTTGGCAAAAGGCATTTTAATGCGATCTTCATACTTTTTAGGAACAATATCCTCGTAGTAGTATCCGTCGTTAAGCACCAATTGTAAAATACTGGATTGTTCACTGCTGATTAACTCACCATCTTTTGCTTTAATTACGGTTTTACTTCCGTCACCAATGTTTGATTTTTTGTGAATTGTCACACCAGTAAGAATATTGCCTTGTTCACCGGATTTTTTATTTACCTTAATGTTGTAAAAACCCACATCGTTAAACTGACCTTCGGCTATAGCCAATGCCGGTTTTACCTGCGCAATGTTTTTTCTGAAATTGATGAATTTGTATTCAGCATACGGAATCACATTATTCGAAAAGAAAAAGGCAACAATACTTAATAAAACGATGAATACTGTCAGACTTCTCATGGCTCTTTGCAACGAAATTCCAGAAGATTTCATCGCTGCGAATTCATAATTTTCAGCTAAATTACCAAAGGTCATTATGGAAGCCAATAGTATAGAAAGAGGCAATACCAATGGTACAATTCGAGGCATAGAAAATGCCAGGAATTTAATAATCATTAATAAATCTAAATCTTTTCCAGCCAATTCTGATATGAATAACCAGACGGTTTGAAGTATAAAAATGAAAAATAGGATTACAAATACCGTAGTAAATGTAGTCAAGAATGTTTTTAATAAGTATTTGTCAAGAATTTTCACCGAATAGATTAATCTAATTTGTTGATGTAGTAATTTGGATATTTACTTTCCGCAAATGTAAATTGATTTTTTGACAAAGGTTGGTTGGTTTTGAAAGAATTAACCGTTAAAGTTGTTTTTGTACCTTTTTTACCCACTTCTATTAAGTTATAGATGTGTTTGGTTTGGATATCAATACCTAGTAATACTTCTTTTCTCTGATCTTTAGAATTGGTAGGAACCAATTTTATATACTGAATTTTTCGGCCTTTTACGTTCTGTAAAATATCCATATTGTATTTATAACCGGTATTGAAAAAAGTTAACATTTTTGAAGGTGTAATAGCATTATCATCTTTTACGTTGACTTTAGAAATAGTAATTTCCTCATCTTCCGGTACAATGGTGTATGTTTTTTTACCATCAAAAATTTTAGTCACTCCCATGAAATTCAAGACATATTGATTTCCCTTCATGGTTACATTTCCTTTACTGTCCTGATTGATGTTTTCTTTAGCGTTATTCAAAGAATATTTGAAATCGATTACGATTGTATTGTAGCTTTTTACTTTGGCGGTAACTTGATCTAAAAGTTCTTTTGCTTTTTTGTCTTGTGCTTGTATTGAGAAACTAAAAAATAATAATGCTGCAATTAAAAGAAATTTTTTCCCCATATTTTCTGTATTGTTTTTTTTAGATTCTTGAATTTTTGATTTCATGGTATTAGTTGTTTTGTTCATTGTTGAAAAATTGATCAAGAGAACTCATGTCCAGAATGTTTACACTGCGTGCTTTACTTCCTTCAAAAGGGCCTACAATTCCTGCAGCTTCGAGTTGATCAATCAATCGACCTGCTCTGTTGTAGCCTAGTTTTAGTTTTCTTTGTAACAATGAAGCCGAACCTTGTTGTGCATTTACAATGATTTCGGCAGCTTCTCTAAACAAAGTATCTCTATCGGAGATATCCATATCAAGATTAATGCCACTTTCCTCCCCAACGAACTCAGGAAGTAAATAAGCTGTTGCATATGCTTTTTGTGAACCAATAAAATCAGTGATTTTCTCCACTTCGGGAGTGTCGATAAAGGCACATTGTACCCGTACCACATCATTTCCGTTAGTATAAAGCATATCACCACGTCCTATTAATTGATCGGCGCCTTGAGTATCCAGAATGGTTCGGGAATCAATTTTTGAGGTAACTCTAAAAGCTATTCTCGCAGGAAAATTGGCTTTTATTAAACCTGTAATTACATTCACAGACGGTCTCTGTGTCGCTATAATTAAGTGAATTCCAATAGCTCGCGCCAGCTGTGCCAAACGGGCGATAGGAACTTCGACTTCTTTTCCGGCAGTCATAATCAAATCGGCAAACTCATCCACTACAAGAACGATGTATGGCAAAAATCGGTGTCCGTTTTCAGGATTCAGTTTTCGAGCTTTAAATTTATCGTTGTACTCTTTGATGTTACGCACCATCGCATCTTTCAACAAAGAATAACGGTTGTCCATTTCCACACAAAGTGAATTTAATGTGTTGACCACTTTTGCATTATCCGTAATAATAGCATCATCCATGTCAGGAAGCTTGGCTAAATAATGTCTTTCAATTTTATTAAAAAGTGTTAGTTCAACTTTTTTAGGGTCTACCAAAACAAACTTAACTTCGGCTGGATGTTTTTTGTACAAAAGAGAAGTCAGAACAGCATTCAAACCAACAGACTTTCCTTGTCCTGTAGCTCCCGCCATCAATAAGTGAGGCATTTTGGCTAAATCCACGACAAATGTTTCGTTCGAAATTGTTTTTCCAAGAGCGATTGGTAATTCCATTTCGGCTTCCTGAAATTTGGCAGAGCCAATAACACTTTTCATCGAAACCATCGTTGGATTCTTGTTAGGAACCTCGATTCCTATAGTTCCTTTTCCAGGAATAGGAGCAATGATACGAATTCCTAATGCCGAAAGTGACAACGCAATATCATCTTCCAGACTCTTGATTTTTGAAATACGAATTCCCGCTTCAGGAACAATTTCATATAAAGTAACCGATGGTCCAACGGTCGCTTTTATCTGTGCAATTTCTATTTTGTAATTGCGCAGTGTATCTACAATTCGGTTCTTATTTTCTTCTAATTCTTCTTGGTTGATGGTAATTCCTCCGGTCGAATATTCTTTTAATAAATCAATCGTAGGGAATTTGTAATTAGATAAATCCAAAGTTGGATCAAATAATCCAAAATCAGCAACCAATCGAGAGGCAAGATTTTCTTCTATAATATCTTCTTCCGGAGCCGATTCTATTACAAAAGATTCGTCAGCATTCGATATAACTTCTGGAGTTGCAACTGGTGTAACTTGCATAGCAAGTGGTTTTGCAACTGGATCTCTGTTAATATCAGATGAATTACTGATAGTTGGTTTCAACGCTTCCTTGTTAATTTCGAATTGTGAACCATTCGTTTTTAAATGAATGTCATCCAGTTCGTCTTCAACAACAGCAAATTCTTCCAAGTTATAACCACTTTTGCCATTATTTAGCGGATTAGTGATTGGAATCGCCTTCATTTCTTTTTTTGTAGTATCAAAAAACGATTGAATACTTTCTGGCGAAAGCTTTATTTTGAAAATTATATAAATGATTAGTCCGAATAGCAAAATCAATAATGTTCCTGTTTTTCCGATGTAATCCTGCAGAAATAAATTCAATTCATATCCAACAGTTCCTCCTAATTCAGGTGCTGAAGTGGCAAAAAATCCAAATAAAACAGATAAAATAATAATCACGAATAAATCCCAAAACCAAATATTCTTGAGCTTTCCTAAAGAAATACCAAGAACCATGTATATTCCAGTTAGGAAAAATAAGCGTACAAATATAAATGCAGCAATTCCAAAACCTCTGTAAATAAGTAAATCAGCTAAAAATGCGCCAAATTTCCCCAACCAATTGTGAACTATTTCAGCCCTGTTAGTTATTTCTCTAACAGCGCTTTGATCTTGTTGTCCGTAAATGAAAAAGGAAATAAACGCAAATAATAAAGCTATTGAAAACAATACCAAAAGAGATCCAAAAACAATTTTGTGTTGTTTGGTGATTCTTAATGGATTATTCCCCTCAGCTTTAGCATCGTTTTTTTTATCTAAATGTGCTGTTTTTTTTATTTTTGCCATTCTTGATTATAATAATATCTAAAGTAATATTGGGATATATATGATTAAACCGATTGCTATCGCTGTTAAAGCAGCAAAAAATACTGCTCCTGCCGCAATATCTTTAATGAATCCAATTCTTTCATGATAATTAGGATGAATAAAATCAGCTACTTTTTCAATTGCTGTATTTAAACCTTCGATACTCATCACCAAACCAATGGCTAAAGTTTGAAAAAGCCATTCCGTTTTAGAGATGCCAAAATAAAACCCGGCAATGGTCATCAATATTCCTATTGAAAATTGTACCATAATACTGTGCTCTGTGGTAATCAATTTTAAGGCACCCTTAAAAGCATAAGTGACACTTTTTAATCTCCCGGTAAAGAAAGTATTATCTTTTTGAAATTCCATTCGGATGCTGTTAAAGTACCGCTAATGCAGCTTCGTAGTTTGGTTCGTCTGCAATTTCAGCAACTTGTTCCGTATGTGTTATTGTTCCGTTTTCATCAACAACAATAATAACTCTTGAATGTAATCCAGCCAAAGGTCCGTCAGTAATTTCTAAACCATTTGTTTTACCAAAACTTCCTTCTGAAAAATCAGATAAGTTAACTACATTTTCAAGTCCTTCCGCACCGCAAAAACGTTTTTGAGCAAATGGCAAATCTCTTGAAATACATAAAACAGTAGTATTCTCTAAAGTACTGGCACTTTCATTAAATCTTCTAACTGATGCTGCACAAGTTCCAGTATCAACACTTGGAAAAATATTTAGAACTAATTTTTTTCCAGCAAAGTCAGCTAGTGAAGTGTATGAAAGATCAGTTTTAACTAATTTAAAATCAGCGATTTTTGTTCCTACTTTTGGTAATTCCCCTGAAGTCTGTACTGGATTACCGCCTAATGTAATTGAAGCCATAGTGTTTGTTTTTTTATGAGGTTCAAAAGTATGAAAATTATTTAAGAATTTGTCCTCAAATGTCGTGATAAGTTTACCATTTGGCTTCAAATTATCAACCGTAAGATTCCAATGTGTTCAATAAAAAAACGCACTCGTTGCGGAGTGCGTTTTATAATTGTTGAATTAAAAATTCTTTTATTTATCGATAGAACCCAGAACACGTTTCATAAAAGTGTTTAAAGCTTCTTTTTTATCAGTTCCGGTTTTCACCAGTTTGTTAACTTCCAAAGCGCCGTACATATTAGAAATTAATTCCCCTATAACATCTAATTCTTCATCTTTCAATGACGAAATTTCAGTCATTGCTTCCAGAACTTCGATTGTTTCTATGATGTAATCTTCATCATTTTCTTCTATAAACTGCGTTAAATGCTTAATTACGGGTAATTTCATATTTTTTAAAAATTTAAAGTTTTTAAAGGTTTAAGGTTTTGAGCTGCGGTTGCATTATACTCTGTAAGTTTTGCATTAAACTTATTTATAAAGTCAGGTAACTTTAAACTTTAAACTAAGAAATGATTAAACTATTTCGTTTACTAATTCAATTAGTACTTCTTGTTTATTGGTTTGTGTTTCGTTTACCAATTTTCCATTAACAAAAGTGGCAAAAGTTGGTAAATTACTCACATTCGCTAATTTTCTGGATTCTGGAAAATTTTCAGCATCAACAAGGGCAAAAGTGATTGCTTCGTTTTCTGAAGCTAATTTTTTGAATTTTGGCTTCATAATTCGGCAATTTCCGCACCATGATGCCGAAAATTGAACGACTACTTTCTCGTCTTTTGCAATTAAATCCTGTAACGTATCTTCGGTTAATTCGATTAACATATTTATTGAATTTCAAAATGCAATTGCAATAGCAATATTCAATGTTTTAATTGAAATTTGGTATTGCAATTGACATTGTTATTGAATTAGTTTAAACTTAAGTATTCAGCAGTACTTTTTCTGTCAGCACTCATTGCTTCTTTTCCAGCTTCCCAGTTTGCAGGACAAACTTCTCCTTTTTCTTGAATGTGTGCATAAGCATCAACCATACGTAAATATTCATTTACATTACGACCTAATGGCATATCGTTTACACTTTCGTGGAAAATTTTTCCAGTTTCATCAATAAGGTAAGTTGCTCTGTACGTTACATTAGAACCTTCAATAATGATAGAATCAGTATCTTCGCTGTAGCTAGTTGATTCAACATCAAGGATTCCTAAAATATTAGATAAGTTTCTGTTTGTATCAGCAAGAATTGGGTAAGTAACACCTTCAATTCCACCATTGTTTTTTGCAGTATTTAACCATGCAAAATGCACTTCATTGGTATCGCAAGATGCACCTATAACAATTGTATTTCTTTTTTCGAATTCTGGTAAAGCTGCTTGAAAAGCATGTAATTCAGTTGGGCAAACGAATGTAAAATCTTTTGGGTACCAAAACAAAAGTACTTTTTTGTTATTATTTACAGCTTCTTCGAAAATGTTGATTTTTAAATTATCACCCATTTCAGAGATAGCGTCTACTGCAATACTTGGAAATTTTTTACCTACTAATGACATTTTATTTACTTTTTTAGTTATTTTTTTGATGGTGCAAAAGTAGTTATACTAAAAGTAAATAGGAATAGCAGTTGATTATAAATATTTATTTCAAAATAGGGAATTACTATACTGTTATTTTCGAAAGATTTAAGGTATTAATTACAGGAAGTTAACCTCCACAGGAAGAGTTCCTTTGCATTTTGTGTTTTCCAAAAGTTGTTCGGCGGCGGCTTCTTGAAATTCTGCAAAATCTTGATACATTTCTACAATTCCCAAAGCATGTTCTAGATTTGGAATTATTTGTAATGCATACGGATTCCCAAAAACATACAAAACACATTTTTTGGTGGTGAATAAGTTGCCTAAAAATTGAAGTACGGAGTCTTCAATGTCAAAATTATTTAAAGGTTTTGCCTTTGGAACAAATAAAGAAATAACCAGCGTGTCAAATCTATTTAAATTTTTTTCTAATTCCTTCAAAACGGATTCACCTCCAGTTTCATAACTAAATTCTGGGGAAGGCAAAGCGTTTGTCAAGCTTTTAAAAAACACAGTGTTGGTATTTTTATAAATGCTGATTTTGGCGAAATCCTCTCTGTTTTTAGCATCAAAAACGGTCACGGTATTGTGATTGTCTTTTATTTTTGTAATGGAGTTTTGAGCAATTTTCAGGTTTAATTTCGAAGTGGTTTCAAAATCAAAATCATTTTCTGAAAGGTTTGGCAAGTTCAGATTTCCGTCTGTAATTCCTGCTTTTTGTTTGCATTTCCAAATGCGTTGAAAACTGGCTTCAATTTGCTCCGGAGTTGCGTTTTTTAAGATTTCCTGAATTCCTTCGGGAACATTTTCGGCAAAGCATAACACATCATTTCCGGCATTGAAAGCTTCCCATTCCAATTGTCCTTTTTGATCGTATAATTTAGAAACGCTATGCATGTTCAACGCATCCGAAATCACTAATCCATCATAGCCCAATTGCTTGCGCAAAAGTGTTTCGATCACGGATTTTGATAACGTCGCCGAAGTATCTTTTCCTTCGTTCAAAGCTGGAACGGCCAAATGACCAATCATAATTGAATCGACATTATTCTCGATTCCTTTTATAAATGGAACTAATTCATTGGCTAGTAATTCGTCCAATGTTTCTTTTAAAACCGGTAATCCTAAGTGCGAATCGACATTAGTATTTCCGTGTCCGGGAAAATGTTTGAGGCATCCTAAAATCCCGACATCATTCATTCCTCTAAGATATTCCAGCGCAAAATCAGCTACTTTTTCTTTGTTTTGACCAAAAGAACGGTACCCAATTACCGGATTATTCGGGTTGTTATTGATGTCCGCCAATGGCGCTAAATTATAATGAATCCCAACGGATTTTAAGTCTAAACCTATTTGTTTCCCCACTTCGTAAACCAAATGTTTTTCACTTTCCGGCAAAGCGCCAAGAGTAATTGCATATGGATATTGAGGTGTTTTTTCGACGCGCATGGCTAATCCCCATTCGGCATCAATACTCATTAATAATGGAGTCGTAGCATAATTCTGGTACCTGATAATGAGTTCCTTTAAACGTTGAAAACTATCATCATTCAGGACTACTTTTTTCTTGGTTTCATAATTCGTTGCCGCACTGGCTCGGCTATGAAAAAAAGTCAATCCGCCTATATTGTAATCTCTAATCAATCGTTCAGTAGCCTGAATATTTTCCTCGGTATCATTAATGAAAACGGCTGGAAAGAAAAATTGTCCTATTTTATGTTCTAATGTCATTCTGAAACAACTTTAAATGGTAAAATTAAATATCTGATTTCTTTCCAAAATCGGCTGGAAAAATTAAAAATCGGGATAAAATTAATCCCGGTATGGTTGCCAAAAACACCCAAATAAAGAAATTTCCATACCCCAAATATTCTTGAATATAACCGCTTATCATTCCCGGAAGCATCATTCCTAATGCCATAAATCCGGTTGCAATGGAGTAGTGGGACGTTTTTGATTCTCCATCGGCCACATAAATTAAATACATCATGAAAGCGGCAAAACCAAATCCATAGCCGAATTGTTCCGCGATTACCGTTGCATAAATATAAAAAACAGAGCCAGGGTGAAAATGTGACAATAAAATGAATCCAATTATGGGTAAGTGCATGGCTAAAATCATGGGTAACATCCATTTTCCTAATCCATCTCTAGAAATAACAATGCCTCCTAAAATCCCTCCAATAGTAAGCGAAATCACACCAAAAGTCCCATAAATCACACCAACATCTTGTGTGGTTAAACCCATTCCGCCTGCAGTTATTGGATCTATTAAAAAAGGAGTCAGCATTTTTAACAGTTGCGATTCCCCTAATCTGAATAATAGAATGAACGACAACACTAAACCAATTTGTTTCTTTTGAAAAAAAGTTGCAAAAACAGCTCCGAAACTCTTATTTGGAACTGATTCTGTTTTTGTTTCTGAGATTTTTGCTTCAATTTTTGGAGTCGAAAAATAATTATAAATGGTAATTACTGTCATAATTAATCCTACAACTACCATGGTATACGACCAAGCCTTTTGTTTATCACCATATTCTTGTTCCAAATAACCGGCAATAACCACGATTAATCCATTTCCGGTAAGCATGGAAAGTCTGTAAAAAGTACTTCTGATGCCTAGGAAAAAGGATTGTTGGTCTTTTTCTAAAGCCAACATATAAAAGCCATCACTCGCCACATCATTAGAGGCAGATGCAAATGCGGCAACCCAAAAAACGGCTAAACTGATAACGAAAAAATTACTCAAAGGAATCGTTAAACCCACAATCAAAAAAGCTAGTGAAATGAGCAATTGCATGCTTAAAAACCACTTTCTTTTAGTCGAATAGAGATCAATAAACGGACTCCATAACGGTTTAATTACCCAAGGTAAGTACAGTAAACTGGTATAAATCCCAATGTCCTCATTGTTGATTCCGAGGTTTTTGTACATAATCACCGATACCGAAATAATAATGGCATAAGGCAATCCGGAAGCAAAGTTTAAAAGGGGAATCCAATACCAAGGTCTATTGTCTGTTTTCATTTTTAGCGTATTATATTCGATTAAATTTTATAGCGTAAAGTTCACTAAAGTTGGGTCACTTTCATTACCATAAAAATCAATGAATGTAATCGCGCAGGTTGTATTTTTGTCTAATTTGTATGTTGGAATCACAACTTCAACAGTATCAACATTGTCTTTGAATGCTATTTTATCAAGAATTTGGCTTGGATCGTTTACATCAATTTTTGAATTGAATTTGGCACCATAAACCATAACATAACGCACTTTACTATACAAAGGATACGTAACATTGAATCTTGATGAAATAGGATCTATCAAAATATTATTCGCTGTGGGTACGATAGCCATTTTTTTCACAGAACTAGGAACCACATTAGGAAGAGCAGGATATTTGTATTGGTTTTCTGTTAGTAATTTAGTCACGCTTTGATTTTTATTCAAAAACGATTTGGCACTAAAAAAAGCATTTCCCTGAATGTTTTTGTAGGATCTGGTAATGTCTATTTGATTCGGAATTTCATTTGGATTATTCCATCTTTTATCAGAATCCGTGTTGATTTTATAGGTTCCGTTTCCAATGTAGATTGCTGTATTCGTTGAATTTTCAGACCACCAGCGCAGTAGTTTTGAATAGGAAGCTTTAGGATGATCCATACTCCAGTACAATTGCGGAACAAGGTAATCAATCCATTTGTTTTCCATCCAGGCCAAAGGATCAGCGAATAAATCGTCATAATTAGTTTGTCCGGCTTCTGTTTCTGAACCTTTTGGATCCACAGATTTATTTCTCCAAACTCCAAACGGGCTGATACCAAATTGTACCCAAGGTTTGATGTTTTTAATAGAAACTGAAACATCTTTCACAAAAGTATTCACATTCGAACGTCTCCAATCCTCTATACTCATTCCGTTTCCATATTTTTTGAAAGAATCGGTATCATTAAATACTTCTCCTTTTATTCTGTACGGATAAAAATAGTCGTCAAAATGTATGGCATCAATGTCATAATTTTGAACTACTTCTTCCACAACGGTCAATAAATGTTTTTGAACTTCTGGTAATGCGGGATTGTAATAATATTTTCCACCGTATTTAATCATCCAGTCCGAATGTTTGAAATAGTCATGTTCCGGACTTAATAGTGCGGTATTGTAATCCATTGTAGCACGATATGGATTTAACCAAGCATGAAATTCAAATCCACGGGCATGAGTTTCAGCAATCATCCAAGCCAATGTGTCAAAATAGGGTTTTGGAGCTTGTCCTTCTTTTCCAGTCAAAAAACGGGACCAAGGCGCTAATTTTGTTGGATAAAAAGCATCGCCGACACTTCGAATCTGAACTATCACGGCATTATAATTTAGTTTTTTATACGTGTCTAAAATCTCAATATAATCAGCTTTTTGTTTGGCTACATTATCAGTACTGGTTTTTGGCCAGTCAATATTTACCACGGTAGCAATCCAAACGGCTCTAAATTCATTTTTTGGATTTGTTGCCATTGCTTGTGCGTTACCATTCCAAAAAGAAAGTAAAAGGAACGAAATAAGCAAAAGGGTGTGCTTGTAATTTTTCATTAGAGTCTTGTTTATAAAGTATTCAAAAATAGTTTTTTTAGCGAAATTTACCAGTTAAAATGGTTTTAAAATTTGACTTATTTTAACAGCGCAATTTCTTTGCCAATTTTTTCTAAATCCGTTTGAATGCACTTTCTGACAAACCATAAAAGGATTTGAATATTTTGAATTTTTCTTATTTGATTTTTTAACGTATAATAAGGTATATATTTATATTTGTGAAAATAATAGCAATTTACTCCACTAAATGTCAATCACGCCTCAATTACAGCAATTATCCGAATCATTAGAAGGAACATTTTTATATGATGATCTTCATAAAACATTGTATGCCACAGATGCTTCTGCGTATCGGATTATGCCAGTTGCGGTAGCGATTCCAAAATCAGAGGAGGATATTGTCAAAATTATTCGCTTTGCAGCAAAAAATAAAATTTCAATAACGCCCAGAACTGCTGGAACTTCCTTGGCAGGTCAAACAGTAGGGAATGGAATAATTGTAGATGTTTCGAAACATTTTACCAAGATTGTCGCTTTTGATTCCGCACAAAAAACGGTCACTGTGCAGCCGGGAGTAATTCGGGATGAACTGAATTTATATTTAAAAGAACACGGATTGTTTTTTGGACCCAATACTTCAACCTCCAATCGATGTATGATTGGAGGAATGGTAGGGAATAATTCATCGGGAACCACATCAATACGCTATGGTGTTACCCGAGATAAAATAGTGGAAATTAAAGCGGTTTTGAGTGATGGAACTTCGGTAGTATTCAAAGAAATGACTTCGACCGAATTCATTGAAAAAACAAAAGGAAACACACTAGAAAGTTCAATTTATAAAACGATTTATGAGGAACTTTCGAATACAGAAAACCAAAAAGAGATTGTAAAAGAATTTCCGAAACCTGAAATTCACAGAAGAAATACCGGTTACGCAATTGATTTATTATTAAAATCAGAACTTTTTGGAGGAACAGAAAATACGATAAATTTAGGGAAACTTCTTTGCGGAAGCGAAGGAACTTTAGCGTTTACTACAGAAATAACGCTGAAAGTGGACGATTTGCCACCAACAAATAATGTTATGGTAGTGGCTCATTTTCATACCATTCAGGAAAGTTTAGAAGCTGTAGTTACTGCGATGAAACATCATTTGTATACGTGTGAAATGATGGATGACACGATATTGGATTGTACTAAAACCAATCGAGAGCAAGCCAAAAACAGATTTTTTATTCAAGGCGAACCAAAAGCGGTTATTATGCTCGAAGTAGCTTCGCATATTAGTATGGAAGATGCCGAAAGACAAGCGAATGATTTGATTGCAGATTTGGAACGAAATAATTTTGGGTATGCTTTGCCAAAAATTTATGGAGCTGATATTGATAAAATAAATGAGTTACGAAAAGCAGGTCTCGGACTTTTAGGAAGTATTGTAGGTGATGATAAAGCCGCTGATTCTATTGAGGATACCGCTGTAGAATTGAGTGATTTACCCAATTATATTGCCGAGTTCTCCGCCATGATGAAACGTCATGGGCAGAGTGCTATTTATTATGCACATGCCGGAGCCGGAGAAATTCACTTGCGACCGGTTTTAAACTTAAAGACAAAAGAAGGGCTGCACCAATTTAGAAACATTGCTACCGAAGTCGCTATTTTGGTTAAAAAATACAGAGGATCATTGAGTGGGGAACACGGAGATGGAATTGTTCGTGGTGAGTTTTTGCCATTCATGATTGGAGACCAAAATTATGAATTGTTGAAAAGAATCAAACTTGCTTTTGACCCGAATACCATTTTGAATGTTGGGAAAATTGTGAACGCTTTCAAAATGGATGAAAATCTTAGAGTGGAAGCAGGTAGAGCAGAACCGGATATACAAACAATTCAGGATTTCTCTGATAGTATGGGGATTTTGCGTGCCGCGGAAAAATGCAATGGTTCCGGTGATTGCAGAAAATTACCTTCGGCCGGTGGGACTTTGTGTCCAAGTTACCGCGCTACCCGAAATGAAAAAGATACGACGCGTGCCAGAGCCAATGCGTTGAGAGAATACCTGACGCATTCAGAAAAAGATAATAAATTCGATCACGAAGAATTATATAAAGTATTTGACTTGTGCGTAAGTTGTAAAGCGTGCGCGAGCGAATGTCCCAGTAATGTGGATGTTGCAGCTTTAAAATCGGAGTTTTTGTACCAATACCAAAAAGCAAATGGATTTTCATGGCGAAATAAAGTTTTTGCTTTTAATGCCAAACTGAATGGACTGGGAAGTATCACTCCAAGGTTCACTAATTTTATGGTGAATTTGCCTTTGGTAAAAAAAAGCATGGGAATTGCACCAAAAAGAGAAGTGCCGCTTTTGGCTCCAAAGACTTTTAGAAAATGGTATGAGAAAAATTGGAATCAGGCGCCAAGTGATTCTTTTGTAAACGGAAAAGTATGTTTGTTTTGTGATGAATTCACTAATTTCTATGATGTTTCGGTTGGAATAGATGCGTACGAGTTATTAACAGAATTAGGTTATGAAGTGATTCTGGTGGATCATGAAGAAAGCGGAAGAGCGTTTATTTCTAAAGGTTTTCTCGAAGAAGCAAAAGCAATTGCGAATATAAACGTTGGCATTTTTTCGAATTATATTACTGCTGATTGTCCGTTGATAGGAATTGAACCTTCGGCGATATTAACCTTTAGAGATGAATATATTCGATTGGCTGATGATAAAGAAGGTGCTGAAAAATTAGCCAAAAACGTATTTACGATTGAAGAGTTTTTCAAAAATGAGATTACTTCAGGTAAAATTCATGCAGAACAATTTTCTGAGGAAGCGAAAACAATAAAAATTCACGGACACTGTCATCAAAAGTCATTGAGTACGATTGAAGCGACTTTTGCAATGTTGAATGTACCAAAAAACAGTTCGGTTACCATTTATAATTCGGGTTGTTGTGGTATGGCAGGTTCTTTTGGATATGAAAAAGAACATTATGAAATCAGCATGCAAATGGGTGAAGATACATTGTTTCCAAAAATTAGAACAACAGACTCAACAACAACTATTGCTGCGGCGGGAACCAGCTGTCGCCACCAGATTTTTGACGGAACCAGCAGAAAAGCATTGCATCCGGTGACAATTTTAAGGAGTTGTTTGAAATAATCAGCAAACCACAATACGTTTTAAAGACAACAGAAATTTATTTTTCAATTTTAATAGATTTTCTTTTTTAGGGTTGAAATTATTTTATTTGACTTTTTTAGTTGAAAAATAAATCATTTTAAACGTATTGAAAAATAATAAAAAAAAATAGTTGTAGAAACTGCATTAGTTCAATTTGTTTTATACTTTTGATTTTTGAAGAATATTTGCATAATATCTAACATAAAAACATATAATTTACAGTATATTAATTTTTAATGATAAAATTTACAATATGGCGTTAAACGGTTTATTCAGAAAAAAGACAGTACAGGATATTTTAAAACAAGTTGAGAAAAATAATACTGATGGACATAATGCCTTAGGTAAACATTTGACTGCACGAGATTTGACTGCTTTTGGAATCGCTGCAATTGTAGGAGCCGGTATTTTTAGTACGATTGGAAAAGCAAGTGCCGATGGAGGTCCTGCAGTTATCTTTCTATTCTTGTTTACTGCTATAGCGTGTAGTTTTGCTGCTTTTGCTTATGCTGAATTTGCCTCGATGGTTCCTGTTTCCGGAAGTGCTTATACCTATTCGTATGTTGCTTTTGGAGAAATTATTGCTTGGATTATTGGTTGGGCATTAATAATGGAATATTCTGTGGGTAATATAACGGTCGCCATATCGTGGAGTGATTATTTTACAGGTTTACTGGAGAGTGGAGGTCTTCATTTACCACAATGGGTTCAAATGGATTTCTTGTCCGCCTCTAGAGGGTTTGATGATGCTACTGCACTGATGCAAGGAGGAAAAGAGTATGCCAACTTAAGTCCTGCTTTGCAAGATGCTTACACGGCATGGACAACTTCACCTGTTATTGGTTCATTTCATTTTGTAGCGGATCTTCCGGCATTATTAATTATTGTATTAATTACAGCATTGATTTATCGCGGGATGAAAGAATCCCGAAATGCGAGTAATATCATGGTGGTTGTGAAACTGTGTATCGTTCTTTTAGTAATTGCTGTAGGTGTGTTTTATGTAGATACTGCTAATTGGGATCCATTTGCACCTAATGGAGTTACAGGAGTTTTGAAAGGAGTTTCAGCAGTGTTTTTTGCTTATATCGGTTTTGATGCTATTTCAACAACAGCAGAAGAATGTAAAGATCCACAACGCGATTTGCCAAGAGGAATGATGTGGGCCATTATTATATGTACCATTTTATATATTGCTATAGCGTTAGTATTAACAGGTATGGTTTCTTATGACCAATTGAATGTAGGTGATCCATTAGCTTTTGTATTTGAAAAATTAGACCTAAAATGGATGTCAGGAATTATTGCAGTAAGTGCAGTAGTGGCTATGGCGAGTGTTTTATTGGTTTTCCAAATGGGACAGCCGCGTATCTGGATGAGTATGAGCCGTGATGGATTGTTGCCAAAACGCTTTTCAAAAGTGCATCCAAAATATAAAACACCTTCTTACGCGACTATTGTTACTGGTTTTGTAGTAGCAGTTCCAGCTTTGTTTTTGAACTTAACATTGGTTACAGATTTGTGTAGTATTGGGACTTTATTCGCCTTTGTATTGGTTTGTGCTGGAGTTTTGGCTTTGCAAAACAAGACTGATATTCCAAGAGGAAAGTTCAAAACACCGTATGTGAATTCAAAATTTATTATGCCGGTTTTGCTTATTATCGGATTGGTATTTGCTTTTGGATACAATAAGAAAGCGACGATGGATTTTATTACGAATGAAACTCAAATCAATAATGCTGCGGATATAATCACATCGTTAAATAAAGAAGAAACTCAAAAAGTATACGATTATTTAGTAACGATTGACGCTAAAAACAGTACGACCGAAACACCGGATTTAGAACATTTGTTAAGTCAGTACCAACAAGATGATGCAAAATATGCGTCAGTTATTGCTGGTTTACCAATTGCCGATTCTGTTAAATATGAAAGTGGTTTTGGTTTGTTCAAACATAAAATTCCAATGTGGATTTTCCTAGTTGTTTTAGTTGGATTGATGGTTTGGTCTTACAAAGAAAATTTATCTTTGATTCCACTATTAGGCTTGATTTGTTGTTTGTATATGATGGCAGAACTTAGCGTTTGGAACTGGATTTATTTTGGAGTTTGGCTTTTAATTGGATTGGTAATCTATTTTAGCTTTAGCCGAAAAAACAGTAAGTTGAATGGTGTAGAAATTTAAAAACAATCTCATTTATAAAAAAAATCATCTCGTTAAAAATAGACTGCACCCAAAATTTTAGACAAATTTATAATTAATTTTGATAATAATGAGCTCGATATTGTGTCGGGCTCATTCCATTTAAATTCAGTTTTATTCTTTCAATATTGTAATATTTGATATA
>NZ_JASCRU010000040.1:0-19528 GCF_030010285.1 Flavobacterium sp. XS2P24 | reverse complement strand
AAAACTAATTCTACACATTCTAACTTAAATGCATAATCATACTTTACTTTTTTTTCCATAAAAATGCCCCAAATAGTGTCTAACTTTTTGGGGCATGTTCATTGTGAGGCTTTTTTTATTCGTTATCCAGATCCAGATTTTCATTAAATGCAGATGGTAATAAAGTAGGGATGAATTTGATTAAAATAGGCAACAATAAACTACCTCCTGGAAGTAAAAATATGGTCAACGAAGGAACGGTTTTACAAATTTCCAACAGTTGTTTTTTGACTTTTTTCTTTTCTTTTTCGTCCAAATCTCTTCGAGTAGAATAGGCTAATAATACCATTAACTCTTTGCTTTGCACAATTTCCTTTATCAATCTGTTTTTATTACGGCTTATGAGCGTAACAACACTTTGAGTCGTTTGATCGTAAAAATGTTTGACAGGATTTGAATAGTTGAAATACGGTATTTCTTTTTTATGTTTCGTTATAAACGCATCGGTGCTCTCTATGCTTTGCTTTACAAAATCATCTGAAACCGATACTGTTTCAGCTAATGAATGCAAAAAGTAAGCCTCATTATTCTCTATTTTGCCATCACTCCATAAAGCCATTCCGGCAATATCTATCAAATAATATTGTTCTAATTCATTCGTAAAATAATCCAATTGCAGTGTTTCCAGACTTTGTACAGAGATTCGGGAAAATTTACTGTAGCGTATGGAAGCTTCAAAAAGTTTTATCAATAAATCATCGTATTGTGATTTTTTAGATTTAATTTTTAAAGCGAGTGTCACAATATTTACAATTGTCTCTTCAATTTTCTTTAGGTATTTTTCCGGAATTTCGCCATGTATTAAGTATTGGCGAAAAGCCAAAACATCTATAAAAAGCAACGCATTGGTTACCAAATGGGAGAAATTTTTACTGATGATACTATCGTTTGTTTGGACACGCTCATCAATTATTTTTTCCAGCGTTAAGGAAAGGGAATTTTTAGGCAGTATTTTTTTAAACAAATTGAAACCTTGTGGATTCATTTGATTGTAAAACGTAACTGTTTGTTTAATGAAATTCTCGGAACTGATTTCGTCATTGGTCAAGCAAAAAACACCGTATAAAGTATTTAATAGTGCAACTTTAGAAATCTCTTCTTTAAACCAACCTTTGGTTTCAATTGTATTTACGGTATCAAATGTGATTATATGGCCATAAATAAATCCTGTTTCTCTAACTTTTTGATAAAATGTATCCGTAGTTTTAGAAACCGTTTTCTCTGAAATTTTTTGTTCAATAAAAAATTTATCTATCCAACCTGATGCCGAAGGGTTAATCATTGCTTTAATTTGAAGGTACAAAGCTATACTTTTTTGCGGTAGTTTTAACGGTGCTTTTTAGTTTAACACAGATACTACAATTAATTAGTATTGTTTTTTTAGTTTTAAACAAGATAAATTTAATTGTTATAATTTTTGATGAAAAACACTCAGAATCAAACCGTATTTCCATTGCAATGATTGACAATGGATATTAATAAAAATAGGATTTTGATGCAAGAGGGGTCTATATAAAAGAAGCACTGAATTACTATTAAAACAGGGCTTCTATTGGTATCTAAGAATTGAATAAAGCTTCAGCGGCATCCCAATTGACTACATTCCAAAAAGAAGCAACATAATCAGCTCTGCGGTTTTGATTTTTTAGATAATAAGCATGTTCCCAAACGTCTAAAGCTAAAACGGGTTTTCCTTTTAATCCTTTACCACGCAAACTCATCAATGGATTGTCTTGATTTGGTGTTGAACCGATAACTAATTTGCCATCTTGAACTACTAGCCATGCCCAACCGGAACCAAATCGTTTCATGGAAGCATCACTGAATTGTTTTTTAAATTCATCAAAAGAACCAAAAGTAGCAGTTATAGCGTCGCCTAATTTCCCTTTTGGAGTACCACCGCCATTTGGTTTCATTAAACTCCAAAACAAACTGTGATTGTAATGTCCGCCACCATTATTGCGAATCGCTTCTGGAAATTTCGACATTTTTCCGAATATGTTTTCCAGTGATTTAGAATGTTCAACTAAGTTTTTATCCAAAATTTCAATCGCCTTGTTCAAGTTTGTCACATAAGCTTGATGGTGTTTGCTATAGTGAATTTCCATGGTCATTTTATCAATATGAGGCTCTAAAGCATCGTAAGCGTAAGGTAATTTTGGAAGGCTATAGTTTCCTTGAAAATCGAGAGTGTCTAATTCAGATATTTGATTTTCTAATTTTAAAGGGTTTTCAGATGCAAAAGCAGTATTAAATAAGCTAGAACCAATGATTGTTCCTGTCGAAAGTATTGCTGTTTGTTTTAAAAAATTTCTTCGTGTATTATTATTTTCCATAGGTTGAAAATTTATCCTAAAAAGGTTATTAAAGTAGGACATAAATTTAAACATTAAAACATAGGGATGGGTTAATAAAGACTTAAAATTTGGTTAGTTTTTTGTTTACAACATATTTGAAACACCTTAAATGTATAGGAATTATGTAAATTTCATTTCAGATTTATATAAAATATCTTTGTAATTTTGGGAACACACTCAAATCGGATAGCCTTAAAAAGGGATTCTGTTTTTTGTAAATAAATGAAAATCAGAATATCTAAATTTTTTCGTTTGAAAGAATATAAAAATATAAAAATGAAACATAAAGAAATAGCCTTGACAAGTTGGAGTTTACTGAAGCGTACCTATCAGGAATTTGATGATGACAATGCCATAAAATTAAGTGCCTCATTGTCCTATTATACGATTTTTTCGTTGCCTCCATTGTTAATTATTATTTTGTCAATTTTCAGCTTTTTTTTTGGAAGAGAAGCGGTCACAGGAAGATTCTTTGGACAAATTAATGGGATGGTTGGGAATGAAGCTGCAATCCAAATTCAAGAAACAATTAAGAATATTGAATTGTCGGATAGCAATACATTTGCGGCTGTTTTTGGAGGGATTATGTTACTTATAGGCGCATCAGGTGTGTTTGCCGAAATACAAAGTTCCATCAACTTTATCTGGGGTTTAAAAGCAAAACCCAATAAAGGAGTCATGAAATTTATTAAAAATAGACTAATGTCATTTTCGATGATTGCTTCTGTTGGTTTTTTGCTGATGGTGAGTTTGATGGTTAATACCGTGATGGATGTTATTAACACGCGATTGCTTGTTTACTTTCCTGATACTACGGTTTATATATTTTATATTTTCAATGTATTAATTTTATTTGCAACGACTACAATTCTGTTTTCAATTATTTTCAAAACGTTGCCTGATGGAAATATAGACTGGAAAGATGCTTTGATAGGTTCCAGTTTCACTTCGTTTTTCTTTATGTTTGGTAAGTTTGCCATTGGATTTTATTTAGGAAGTTCAACTGTTGCAACTGTTTACGGAGCAGCGGGTTCTATTATCATCATTTTGATTTGGGTGTATTATTCGGCAATAATCCTATATTTTGGTGCTGAATTCACTAAAGTATATGCTAATGCGCATGGAAATAAAATTATTCCAAATGGGTATGCTGTCGCAATTAAGGTAGAAGTTGTAGAGGTGAAAAAGAGTTAAATTTATATTTCTGATTTTAAGGTTTGAAGGATTTAAAAGATAGTTTTGTAAGACTCTTTTTTTTGTAATTTTTTTTGAAAAACGATACATTGGCAATGTTTTTGCACTATAGAAAAAAATATAAAAATCAAAAATGGATCACATGAGAAAAATAATTCTGTCGCTTACGGTTATATGTTTAGCATTTATTTCTTGCAATTCGGTTAAAACAATCACAGGCAAAACAGCTTCACTTGAAGGAACTTGGGAATTGAATTATGTTACAGGACCAAGAATAGCTTTTAATGGATTGTACCCAAATAAAAAACCAACTATTATCTTTGACTTGAAAGAAAATCGTTTTTCAGGAAATACCAGTTGTAACAATTACACGGGAAAATTAAGTGTTAATGGAAATACAATCAGTTTCAAAGAGCCAATGGCGGTAACCAGAATGATGTGTCTTGATGGTCAAGGTGAAAGTGTGTACTTATCAACTTTAGAGAAAATTGATTCTTACTCCATTTCAGAAGATGGAAAAACTTTAAATTTTATCATGGGCGATATCGCTATGATGCGTTTTGAGAAAAAATAAATTCAGAGTTTTAGTTTAATCTGCTTTTCAGAACCTATTAGCATATATTTAATATTGGTTTTTGAAACATTACTGTCAAAACATTAAAAATGAATGTCATGAAAATAAAACGAACAATTTCAGTGATTTTTCTGTCACTTATAATGGCTGCTGGTTACAGTCAGGAAAAAAGTAAGAAACAATTAAGAGAAGAGCGCAAAATAGAGAAGCAAAAACAAACAGCGGCTTTGGTTGATTCTAAAGAGTTTGTTTTTGTTGGCAGAACAGCTTTGCCTCAGGGATTTAGAACAATGGATTTGACTACGAATCCTAATTATGTACAATTTCGTCCTGATAATATCAAGAGCGAGATGCCTTTTTTTGGCAGAGCATTTAGTGGAGTTGGTTATGGAAGTGATGTAGGATTACATTTTGAAGGAACGCCTAGAGAATTTAGCGTCGAGAAAGGTAAAAAATCCTATCAGATAAAAGCAGTTGTCAGAGGAGAGAAGGATACCTATACGTTGTTGCTTTCTGTTTTCTTTGAGGGCAGTGCGACACTTTCCATTAGTTCCAATAACCGTAGTACGATTTCATATAATGGCGATATTACAGCAATTGAGAAAATAGAAGCGAAGTAGTTTAACTACGGAAGCAATAAAAAAAACCGTCTTGTTTTCAGGAACAAGGCGGTTTTTTTAACAAATAAAATTACTAAAAACTATCTTCTAATTAAAAACAATATTCATTTTCAGCCACTAATTTTGAAGTGATTATTTCTCTTAATCCTACAATATTTGGCATGTTCGTGTATTTTGTAAAACGACGTAATCCCATTAACATCATGCGTTGTTCATCACCTTCAGCAAAAGAGATTACACTTTCTTTTCCTTTTTGAGTAACGATATCTACCGCTTTGTATAAGTATAATTTTGCCATTGCAATTTGCTCTTGCACTTTGGCTTCGCCTTCTTTTTTCGCTAATTTTTCAGTTCTAAGAATAGTACTTTCAGCCATATAGATTTCAATCAAAATATCAGAAGCTGCCATCAATAATTGTTGGTGAGAATCTAAATCCGGACCGTATTTTTGAACAGCTCCACCAGCAACCATTAAGAATGCTTTTTTCAATTTGCCAATCATTTCTTTTTCCTCTGCAAATAACTCAGAATAATCAGGAGTTTCAAATGATGGAATTCCCATTAATTCTTCTTGTACTTTTGATGCAGGTCCAAGTAAATCAACATGTCCTTTCATTGCTTTTTTAATCAACATTCCTACAGATAGCATTCTGTTGATTTCATTTGTTCCTTCGTAGATACGAGCAATTCGGGCATCTCTCCAAGCACTTTCCATCGGAGTGTCTTCAGAGAATCCCATTCCACCAAAGATTTGAATTCCTTCATCGGCACAGTTTTGAACATCTTCAGAAACGGCCACTTTAAGAATAGAACATTCAATAGCATATTCTTCAACTCCTTTTAGCTCTGCTTCTTGATGAGAAGATCCTTCTCCTTCGCGAGCTATAATTCTATCTTCAATATCTTTTGCTGCTCTGTAAGAAGCACTTTCTCCGGCATAACAGCTCGTTGCCATTTCTGCTAATTTTGCACGAATGGCACCAAACTGAGAGATTGGAGTGTTAAACTGGATTCTTTCATTAGCATATTGTACAGAACTTGCAATCACTCTTCTTTGAGCGTCTAAGCAAGCTGCTGCTAATTTGATACGACCTACGTTCAAAGCATTCATTGCTATTTTGAAACCGTTTCCTCTTTCTGACAGCATGTTTTCAACAGGAACTTTCGTTTCACTGAAGAAAACCTGACGCGTAGAAGATGCGCGAATCCCTAATTTATGCTCTTCTTCACCCATAGAAATTCCGTTATCAGCGGTGTTTTCTAAGATGAAACCTGTAATGTTTTTATCATCACCAATACGTGCAAAAACGATAAATACAGAGCAAAATCCAGCATTCGAAATCCACATTTTTTGTCCTGTGATTTTATAATGCGTTCCATCTTCAGATAAAACTGCTTTTGTTTTTCCAGAATTGGCATCAGATCCTGCGCCTGGTTCTGTCAAACAATAGGCACCAAACCATTCGCCAGAAGCTAATTTAGGAACGTATTTTTGTTTTTGTTCTTCTGTTCCGTACAAAGTGATTGGCATTGTTCCAATTCCGGTGTGTGCTCCAAAAGCAGTTGAGAAGGATCCCGTTGCTCCCGAAATATAATCACAAACAAGCATTGTGGAAACAAATCCCATTCCTAATCCACCATAAGCTTCAGGAACAGCAACTCCAAGAAGTCCAAGTTCACCAGCTTTACGCATACTTTCTTCTGTAAATGCGTAATCTTTACTTTCAAAACGATTTTTATTTGGCCAAATTTCTTTGTCCACAAACTCTTTTACAGAGTCACGCATCATTAATTGCTCTTCCGAAAAATCTTCTGGAGTGAAGATATCTTCGCATTTTGTTTCTTTTACCAGGAATTGACCTCCTCTAGTTTTGTCGCTCATGACTTTATTATTTTAAATTTTGAATTATAAATTTTAAATTATTTGGTATTGTCTTCCTGAGAAGTTTTAATAATTTTTGTTATTATGTTTATTATGTGCTCAATTTCAATTAAATAATTTGACACCGAAATTGTTGTTAGGTTTGATTTGTCTAGTAAACGCAACCAATATTTTGTTTCTCTCGATTCTTTAGAAGCTATTGCCATTTTATGAATGAAATCTTTTCTTGATTGAGCTGCTATTGCTTCTTCAACATTAGCACCAATACTTGTTGCTGACCTTAGTATTTGTTTCGAAATAATGAATTCATTTTCCTTTTTAAGCTGAGTGAAAAGATTTACAATCGACAATGCAAAATCAAATGTTTTTGTAGCAATTATATTTTCTTTCATAATCATTTAAAATTTAAAATTCATCATTTAAAATAGCTTAAAGCAACTCATAAATCCCTGCACTTCCTTGTCCAGTTCCCACACACATACTTACAATTCCGTATTTGCTTCCTCTGCGTTCCATTTCGTCGAATAATTGAACAGACAATTTTGCTCCAGTACAACCCAGTGGGTGACCTAATGCAATCGCTCCACCATTGACATTGATGATATCAGGATTTAGGTTTAACTCACGTGTAACCGCCAATGCTTGTGACGCAAAAGCTTCGTTAAGTTCTATTAAATCAATATCATTCAATGTTAATCCTGCTTGTTTCAAAGCCTTTGGAATTGCTTTTACTGGTCCAATTCCCATGATTCTTGGTTCAACTCCTGCTGAAGCAAAGTTTACCAAACGAGCAATAGGAGTAAGGTTCAATTCTTTTACCATTTCTTCACTCATGATTAGAACAAAAGCAGCTCCATCACTCATTTGAGAGGAGTTTCCTGCAGTTACACTTCCATTCGCTTCAAAAACCGGTCTTAAACCTGCCAAAGCTTCCACAGAAGTTCCTGCTCTAGGACCTTCATCTTTATTTACTACGTATGATTTTGTTTCTTTTTTACCGTTCTCGTTGATAAACGTTTGTTCTACGGTAATAGGAACAATTTGTTTGTCAAACTTACCTTCGGCTTGCGCTTTAAGGGCTTTCATATGCGATTGGTACGCAAATTCATCTTGGTCGGCACGAGATACATTGAATTGTTTGGCAACCGCTTCCGCAGTTAATCCCATTCCCCAATAATAATCTTCGTTACCCGCTTTTGCAACAGCATAATCCGGAGTCGGCTTGTAACCTCCCATCGGAATAAAACTCATGCTTTCGGCACCACCAGCGATGATACAATCCGCCATTCCAGATTGGATTTTGGCTGTTGCCATACCAATTGTTTCTAATCCTGACGCACAATAACGGTTTACGGTTACACCCGGAACATCTTCGATTTTCAATCCCATCAAAGAGATTAATCGTCCCACGTTTAACCCTTGTTCCGCTTCCGGCATCGCATTTCCTACCATCACGTCATCAATACGTTTTTTGTCGAAATCAGGCAGCTCATTCATCATAAACTGAATCGTTTCTGCCGCCAATTCATCAGGACGTTTAAATCTAAACACACCTTTTGGGGCTTTACCCACGGCTGTTCTGTATGCTTTTACTATATAGGCTGTTTTCATGACTATTATTTTGAATTTTGAATTGTAAATTTTAAATGAAGCTCATTCATAATTTATAATTTATAATTCATAATTTATAATTAAAATTAATTTCTTAGCGGTTTTCCTTTGGTCAACATAAACTGAATTCTTTCTAATGTTTTTCTTTCTGTACATAATGACAAGAAAGCTTCACGTTCTAAATCCAATAAATATTGTTCGGTTACTAAAGTTGGTTCTGATAAATCACCACCAGCCATAACATACGCTAATTTGTTAGCGATTTTCTTGTCGTGTTCCGAGATGTATTTTCCGGCTTCCATTTGGTCCGTTCCTACTAAGAACATTCCAAGAGCTTGCTTTCCAAGAACTTTCACATCGCTTCTGCGAATCGGTTGTGTGTAACCGGCTTCTGCCATTAGTAAAGCGTGTTTCTTCGCTTCAGCAATTTGACGGTCTTTGTTCACCACAATGATATCTTTTCCGTGTTGTAAAAGTCCGGTATCAAAAGCTTCATAACCAGAAGTAGACACTTTTGCCATAGCGATAGTCAAGAAATATTCTTGCAATACGTTCAACTCCACATCATTTTTATGGAATAAATCCGCTGCACGCAATGCCATTTCTTTCGATCCGCCACCGCCGGGAATTACTCCAACACCAAATTCCACTAATCCCATATACGTTTCCGCTGCAGCAACAACTTTGTCGGCATGCAAACTCATTTCGCAACCACCGCCAAAAGTCATTCCGTGTGGCGCAACCACAACTGGAATTCCAGAATAACGCACGCGCATCATCGTGTCTTGGAACATTTTGATAGCCATATTCAACTCATCATATTCTTGCTCGACTGCCATCATGAAAATCATTCCGATATTGGCTCCAACAGAGAAATTCGCTGCTTGATTTCCAATAACCAGACCTTGGTATTCTTTTTCAGATAAATCAATCGCTTTATTGATAGCGACTAAAACATCACCACCAATCGTATTCATTTTAGATTGGAATTCTAAATTCAAGATTCCATCTCCTAAATCTTGTATAATCGCTCCGCTATTGCTCCACACTTTTTTGCTTTCGCGAATGTTATTCAGGATTATAAATGAATCCTGACCCGGAACTTTAGTTTGTGATTTTGTAGGGATATTGTAGAAAAAAGTTGCTCCTTCTTTAATAGAATAAAAACTAGAACTTCCAGAAGCCAACATGTCATTTACCCAAGCAGCTGGTTCAAGACCTTCCGCTTTCATTATTTCAATTCCTTTTGCAACACCAATGGCATCCCAAATTTCGAAAGGACCATTTTCCCATCCAAAACCGGCTTTCATCGCATCGTCAATTTTATATAATTCATCTGAGATTTCAGGAATTCTGTTCGAAACGTAAGCAAACATTCCCGCAAAACTTTTTCTGTAGAATTCTCCTGCTTTGTCTTTTCCTTTTACCAAAACTTTAAAACGGTCAATTGGTTTATCAATCGTTTTTGTCAGTTCCAAAGTGGCAAAAGAAGCTCTTTTAGCCGGACGGTATTCTAAAGTATCTAAATCCAAAGACAAAATATCCTTGTCTACTTTTTTATAAAAACCTTGACCGGTTTTGCTACCCAACCATTTGTTTTCCATCATTTTGTTGACGAAATCCGGTAATTTAAACAACTCGTGTTGTTCGTCATTCGGGCAGTTTTCATAGATTCCATTGGCAACATGTACCAAAGTATCCAATCCAACAACGTCAACAGTTCTGAAAGTAGCCGATTTTGGTCTTCCAATAACCGGCCCAGTCAATTTATCTACTTCTTCAATCGTAAGTCCCAATTCTTTTACCAAATGAAACAAACTCTGAATCCCGTAAATTCCAACTCTATTCCCAATAAATGCCGGAGTATCTTTGGCAACAACCGAAGTTTTACCCAAGAATTTCTCTCCATATATAGTAAGGAAGTCCAAAACTTCCGTAGCTGTTTGTGGACCAGGAATGATTTCGAATAATTTTAAATAACGCGCAGGGTTAAAAAAGTGAGTTCCACAGAAATGCTTTTGGAAATCGTCGCTTCGTCCTTCACTCATAAAGTGAATCGGAATTCCCGATGTGTTTGAAGTTACCAAAGTTCCCGGTTTTCTAAATTTTTCAATTTGCTCAAAAACCATTTTTTTGATGTCCAAACGTTCCACCACAACTTCAATAATCCAATCTACATTGGCAATTTTTGCCATATCATCAGTAGTATTTCCCGTAGTGATTCTGCTGGCAAATTTCTGATTGTAAATGGGTGATGGTTTCGATTTTAATGAATTGGCTAAATGCTCGTTCACCAATCGGTTTCTTACAATTTTGCTTTCTAAAGTGAGGCCTTTTTTAGCTTCTGCTTCAGTAAGTTCTCTTGGAACAATGTCCAACAGTAACACTTCAACTCCAATGTTGGCAAAATGGCAGGCAATTCCTGAACCCATAATTCCGGATCCTATTACTGCAACTTTTTTAATTGTGCGCTTCATACTTCGTTTGTATTTGTTTTTTCAGTTTGCTCCGCCAGTTCGCTGGCGTTCGTGTGATTAAATATATTTTTGTCTAGAATTAATTCGTTGATGGTTTCGGCCACTTCAATAAAATGTTGCAGCTTCTCCTCAGAGATATGTTGTTTTACGGTTTCATTGAATTTTAGCACCGTATTCTTAGATAATTCTCTTTTTTCTTTACCAAAATCAGTCAGGTAAATCAATACGCCACGGCCATCTTCAGGATTTTTCTTTCGGATGATTAATCCTTTTTCCTCCATAGATTTTAAGGTTCTGGTCAAGCTGGTGGCTTCCATTCCCATTTTTGGCCCCAAAGAAGTGGATGGCGTCCCACCTTCTTTATCAATACTCAACAAAGCAAAACCTGTTGCCATGCTCGCATCGTATTTTGAAGCTTCTTCATTGTACATTCTGGCTACTGCTTGCCAGGTAGCACGTAAAATATAATCTATCGTTTTATCTTTCATAAGTAACTATATCGATTTCAAATATAATAAAAAAAATACTATGCATGCATAATATATTGAAATATTTTTTTGTGATTTTTTATTTAAACTAAAAAACTCCCCATAAAATGAGGAGTTTACTGGTGTGTTTTTATATTTTATTTTAGTTTGCCATTAACCAGAGCAATTACTGCGCCTACTAATGCGGCCATAACAACAGTGATTGCAACATCTAACCCCATAGTTTGATAATTGACTTCAGCTGTCATAGAATTCATAAAGAAATTACTGTATAGGGACATGAATAATCCAATAACGGCACCGGCTTTTAAACCTGTCGCTACATTCGAAATTCCTGCCCATTTCGTAAAAATGTAAGAGACGAAAAATCCAAAAGTCATGCATCCTAAAAATATGAATAGCATGTTTTCATTTCCATTAGTAGGGAATGAGTTTTTAAATAGAATTCCGTAAAACAACCATCCTAATAGAAATTCGACGATACCACCTACAATGCCCGAAACTAAAAAGTTTTTTACATTCATAATGTTTGGTTTTATTGGTTAATACAATAAAGGTATTAAAAAATAACAAAATAACAGATAAAGTGTTAAAAAACAATTGAATATGAAATTTTAGGTAATTTAAACGAGTTAAATATTTGTTTCTTGGGCGTATCCCTACGGGTCGGGCTGTACGTTATATCTTTTATTACGCTACCACTCCATAAAAGGATGCCACTTCCATCCCTTACGCGAAAACTGCTGAGAAGAAGTAATTGTGATTTGTAGTTAAATTGGTGGGATTATAGATTTACGTAATTGTAAGTAGTTTATTATAGTTATTTTTGAGGAAATAAAGGCGACCATATTTGATAGGAATGGTAAAAATAATTTAGTTGTTTTATCGATATAATATATGAGCAATTATTTTTTTAAGGAATGATTGCTTAGAGCTTTAGAATATTCAAATGATTTATCATATTTTTGTTCAATAAAAAATAGAAATGGCAGCAGCAGACCAAATAAAATCCTTGATTAAGTCTTTTGGAGATGATGATGAAAGTCGTTTCTTTTCAATCGCTTTGCAAATAGCTGCTACCGAAGCAAAGCAGGGGCATACTACATTTGCTCAAGAGCTAAAGAAATTAATTGACCAAGCAAAAAAAGAAAGGTCTATAAATGTAATTCAGCAAAAAGCACTTCCATTAAATTTACCAAAAAGAGAGTTACAAGAATTAATTGAGGTTTTTCAACCAAAAATTAATTTAAGTGATATGGTACTAGATGAAAATATAAAGAATACACTTTACAAAGTTATTAAAGAACAAGAAAAGTGGCAGATTTTGAAATCTCATAATTTGGAACCAAAACGTAAATTATTATTGACAGGAGCGCCTGGAACAGGGAAAACAATGACAGCACAAGCAATTGCAGGTGAATTAGGTATAACTGTTTTTATAATAAGATTAGATGGATTGATGTCTAAATATTTAGGAGAATCTATTGCCAAACTTAGATTGATTTTTGATGCAATGAATGACCAAAGAGCAGTCTATCTTTTTGATGAGTTTGATTCTATAGGTTCTCATAGAAATCAAAATCAAGATATTGGAGAGGTAAAAAGAGTTTTAAACTCCTTCTTAATTAATATTGAAAAAGACCAAAGTAACAGCATTATAATTGCTGCAACTAATTTGCCTGAATCTTTAGATAAAGCTCTTTTTAGAAGATTTGACGAAATTTTAGAGTATCCTTTACCAGACGAAAACCATATAATTCAAATAATAAAAAAACATACAAAAGCATATTCTTTTTCTACAAAAGTTGATTATAAAATCCTTTCAAAATTAGCTTTTGGTTTAAACTATTCTGAAATTGTTAGAATATGTAATGATATTATTAAAGAGATGATTTTAAATGATTTGAATAAGCTGGAATTAGCAACATTGAAAAATTTATTAAAGTTGAGAAATGTTGTAAATGAAAAATAAACCACATATTAAATTTGAAGGAAAAACTACTACAGATATATTTAAAACAACCGTACTAGGAAGAGGTAGTAAATATATTGAAAAGCCCAATGACAGGTATATTCATGGGAATAATCTGCTTCAAAAAATAAATGAAATCAAAGAAAAATTTGATAATTCAGAAACTGACCCTTCTCTAATAAAGGATGATTCTGTTTATATTGAATTTACTTCAGATTGGGGTTATAAATTGTCTTTTGACTCTTTTGATAAAAGTGGTTTTCAATTATTAAATATTAATGAGGAAATAAGATTAGTCGAAAGTATAGAAGAATATAAATATTCTCTAGTTGTTTTAGCTTGTGAAGGTGATATATCAGGTTTTATTAAGAAAATTGAAGATTATCTATCGAAAAATAATATTAAAACAGATAGGAAGACAAAAGAAAAAATTGATACTGGAGAGCCTAAAAACAAAAAGTTACTTAACAATATTAACGATTTAAAAATTGCTAGTCTAAAATCTTTTTGGGTTGATGGTTTATATTATCCATTTCCAAACGAGAATGAAAATATTTGGTGGGAAGTTTGGTTTCGTAAATCGGACGATTACATTGCAAAATTAAAGAGTGTTTATAATAATTTAGAAATTATTGGTTGTCAAATTGGTCAATCTCAAATTGAATTAGCAGAATATATTGTTAAGGTTATAAAAGGGACTTCAGAGCAACTTTCGAATTCATTATTACTACTTGATAATTTAGCAGAGTTAAGACAGCCACAAGAAGTTGCAAACTTTATAGAATCTTTTGAAGATAAAAGAGAATGGTTAAACGATTTAAAAGAAAGAACAGAAAATAATTTTGATGATAATAGCGTATTAATTTGCTTATTAGATACTGGCATAAATAATAAACATCCATTATTAGAAAACTTTGTTTTTGATGATAATTTACATTCATATAATGAGTCTTGGGGTTTTCAAGATAGTTATCCTAATGGAGGTCATGGCACTGGGGTTGCAGGTTTAGCTTTATATGGGGATTTAACAGATGTATTAAGTTCTTCAGAAAATATTCAAATTTATCACGGTTTAGAGTCGTTTAAAATATTTAAAAATATTCAAGAAGATGAGAAATTTGATGCTCCAAAATTTGAAAACGCAGTTAGTATTCCATCAATCAATAAACCAAATAATTTAAGAGTTTATTGTTTGACTATTTTGAGAAATAATGTTTTTAAAGGGAGACCTTCTTCAAGTTCAGCTATAATTGATAAAATTTGTTTTGGTAAAGAATTAGGACAGCAATTATTTATTGTAAGTGGAGGCAATGTTGAGATAAATAAGCATGAAGAATATCCATTTTTAAATGAAACAGAATGTATCAATGATCCAGCACAAGCCTATAATGCTCTTACGATTGGTACTTATACAAGAAAAGATAAAATAGATATTTCAACTGGGTATAAACCATTGGCTGAAAATGGTGCTATGGCACCAAGTAACTCAACCTCACTTCTATTTGATAATAGTTGGCCAAATAAACCTGATTTAGTTTTTGAAGGAGGAAATAGATCTACAGATGGAATTTTAACTTCAGACCATTCGGAATTAAGACTCTTGACAACCGATGCAGATTTTGCAAATGATATTTTTATATCTTTTGGAGACACTAGCGCAGCAGCAGCTTTGGCATCAAAAATGGCAGCTGAATTAAGAACAATGTATCCAAGTTATTGGGTTGAAACAATAAGAGGTTTGATGGTTCATTCTGCTGATTGGACTGATGCAATGAAAAGAAATGCAAAGGATAAAAGAAATCTTTTGAGAACTGTTGGTTATGGTGTACCGAGTATTCAAAAAGCAAAGTTTAGTGTTGAAAATTCACTGACTTTAATTGCGGAAAGAGAAATTCAACCATATAAAGTTGAAAAATCAGATGGGAAATATAATCAATATCATTTATTCGACCTTCCATGGCCAAAAGAAGCTTTAGAAAGTTTAGAAGAGAAGTCTGTAAAGTTAATAATTACATTAAGCTATTATATTGAGCCAAATCCAGGAAGTAGAAGATTAGCCACTCATTATTCTTATCATTCCCATCAATTAGATTTTGAATTAATCAAAAGAAATGAAACTCCTGTAGAATTTCAAAAAAGAATATCAAAACCTGAAGATGAAACAGATGATACAAAACCAAAGAGAGATGGTGTAAAATGGGATATAGGAACTAAATTAGGTTCGAAAGGATCAATTCGAAAAGATTTTATTACATTAACTGGGCAAGAAATGTCTGAAAGAAATGTTTTGGCTGTTTTCCCAAAAAATGGATGGTATAAAAATTTAAAAAGACAGAATAAATTTAATGAAGTAGTTCGTTATAGTCTAATTATAAGTTTAGAGACTGAAGAAAATAATATTGATTTATATACTCCAGTAATGAATCAAGTTCCTATTTCTGTTTAAGATCTAAAGGAGGATTTATTTAATACCTTCTACTAATAATAATACAAAACCACGAACATCAATTCGTGGTTTTTTGTATAATAAATAATTTTCTAAGACTTTCTAAACTCCCCGCTATCCACATCTTTTAAGAACTTGATTACGCCCGGAAAATAGGTTTTTGGGTCATCGTATTGCGAAAGATGGCTTCCGTTAGGGCAAAACAAAAAGCGTCCGTTTTGAACTTCGTTAGCAATCCATTTCATGTGTTCGGGATCCATCGTGTCGTATTTAGAACCAATACTCAAGGTAGGAACCGTCAGGGTTTTTAGTCTGGCTTTGACATCCCAATTTTTAAGTGTAGCGTTTCCGGTGATACCAAATTCACTATGACCTTGCATATAAACATATACATTAGGGTTAATGTGCTTGAAACATCTGTTGATGGATTCTGGCCATTTCTCCAGTGGCATTCTCAAAATATGTTCAGTGTAGTAATGTTTGAAAAGCAATTCACTGTATTTTGGATTATCAAAATCATTATTGTTCTCAATATCCTGCAATTGTTTTAGGATTTTAGGGTCCATTTGCGGTGCCAGCACGTCTTTTGCGTAAGCGTTATATTCCGCTGCACTCGCCATCATATTGGAGATAATTAAGCCTTTCAGGTTTTTTTGGTATTTCAAAGCGTATTCCATTGCGAGGATTCCGCCCCAAGATTGTCCCATCAGGTAAAAGTTAGAACTGTCTAAGCCTAATGCGATACGTACTTGCTCCACTTCCTCCACAAAACGTTCATTGGTCCACAAACTATTGTCATTGGGTTGGTCGCTGTAATACGAACCCAACTGGTCGTAATAGATGTATTCAATGCTTTCGTTTGGAAAATACCCATCAAAAGATTCATAGAGTTCGTGCGTCAATCCCGGCCCACCGTGTAAGAGCAACACTTTTATTTTTGGATTGTTGCCCACTCGTTTTGTCCAAACGTTGAAAGTGCCTTTAGGCGTTTTAATTGGAATCATTTTAATACCGCCAGTCAGCTGGTCGTCCCGTTTGGAAAAGTCTAAATAATTTGCCTTTATGGAATCTTCCTTTGGTTTTTCTTGACAATTAGAAAAAAATAACACACTTATAACGGAGCAAATCAAGACTTTTAGTTTCATAACGGAACAGTTTTATTAAAGGCTAATTGTAGATTTTATGGAACAAATCAATATATTTCTCCATCACTATTTTTCGTTTTAGTTTTAGAGTAGGAGTAAGCTGTCCTCCTTCAATAGACCAAATATCCGGTGTCAATTCAAAACGTTTTATTTTCTCCCAATTTCCAAATTTTTCATTTAAGCTGTCAATTTCTTCTTGAATTCGAGCAATAACTTTCTCGTTTGAGACGATTTCTTCATTGCTTTTTCCAACATCAATTCCATGGATAACACCCCATTCTTTAATAAAATCAAAACTTGGTTGAATGAAAGCTGCCGGCATTTTTTGTCCGTCACCAATCACCATTATTTGTTCAATGAAACGGGATTGTTTCATTGTATTTTCAATTAATTGTGGCGCAATGTATTTTCCTCCGGAGGTTTTGAACATTTCTTTTTTACGATCTGTAATTTTCAAGAATCCTTCTTCGTCAAAAATTCCGATATCACCAGTGTGGAAATAGCCGTCAGTAATTACTTCATTAGTTAGTTTTTCATCTTTGTAATAGCCCATCATTACGTTTGGTCCTTTGCAAAGGATTTCACCGTCTTCTGCAATTAGCACTTCGACATTATCAATTACTTTACCCACAGTCCCCACTTTGAAACCATGATTTCTAATATCGTTAACGGATATTACCGGAGAAGTCTCGGTTAAACCATATCCTTCCATTACTGGAATTTCTGCTGCAGCAAATATTCGAGCCAATCGCGGTTGTAAAGCGGCACTACCTGATACCATTAAATCAAGATTGCCACCCAAACCTTCTTTCCATTTGCTAAAAATAAGTTTGCGAGCAATTTTGAGTTGGAACTCATACCAAAAACCATTTTTACCGTAAGGTTCATAACGCAATCCTAAATCTATCGCCCAAAAGAATAAACTCTTTTTGATACCTGTTAGCTCTGTACCTTTGGCGTAAATTTTATCGTATACTTTTTCTAAAAGCCTTGGAACAGCTGTAATAACAGTTGGTCTAACTTCTTTTAGATTGTCACTAATTTTATCAATTGATTCCCCAAAATATACCGAAACTCCGTAATATTGGTATAAATACAAAATCATTCTTTCGAAAATATGGCAAATAGGAAGGAAACTCAATGCACGGCTTTTTCCTGCTTCAAAAGGAATTCTGGAAGCACTGTCCAGCACATTTGAGACAATGTTTTTATGCGAAAGCATAACTCCTTTTGGTTTTCCGGTGGTTCCCGAAGTATAAATTATAGTTGCTAAATCTTCTGTTTTTACATTGTTTTTACGGTCTTCAACTTCACTTTGATTGCCTGTGTCTACACCATGAATTAATAATTCATTCCAGTTTTTGCAACCTTCAATTTCGTTGAACGAATAGACTTCTTTTACATTCGGAATTTTATTTCGAATCAAATTTACTTTGCGCAGTACTTCGGCATCCGATACAAAACAATATATGGCACCGGAATGATTCAGGATATATTCATAATCATCTTCGGAAATGGTTGGGTAAATAGGAACGGTTTGCGCGCCGGTTTGCAACACACCAATATCCATAATATTCCATTCGGTTCTATTATTAGTAGAAATAATGGCAATTTTATCGTCTTTTTGAACGTTCATTTTCAAGAGCGCCCTCGAAACTGCATTAGCTTTAGCGATGTATTCTTGAGTTGAAGTTTTTATCCAAACTCCATTTTGCTTAGTTGTTAAAGCATCTGGAATTGAAGTATATTTATCTTGTTGATAATAGGGAAAATCAAAAAGTCTGGTTATAGAAGTCATTATTCGAATGTTGAATTGACTCGCAAATTAAATAAAAATTAATAATAATTATTAATTTTCAAAAATTAAATGGAAAATTAAACCAGAATTATTCCATTTTACGAAAACGTTTTCTTGAAATGAAGTTTAAGAGACTGATTTTAAGCTAAAATGTTCATCCCATATGAATTTTGGATTAATAGATTACTCTACATAATCTTTGCTTCTGTCTCCTAAGATGAACATTTTCTTTTTTTGAAAATGGATAGAAAAATGGGCATTTGTCCAATCTTCTGAGGTTTCCATTTCTGAACTTGTGTCTTTGTTTTTGTACCAAAGCGTGTATACCGCATAGTTAAATCCTTTTTGGTATTTCGGAGTGCCATTTTCAAAACATTCCATTCCCCAAAGGATAGTGGTTTTTGATAAATCCAATACCTGAAAAATACCGGTACCATCTGGGTCTAATTGTACGATAGGTTCTGTAAGGCCTTCAAAAAGATAGGTTCCCGTTATAGGATAATCAATGTTTGTGGTAATATAATGGATTCCGTCTTTGGCGGTTATTTTTTCAACGTTCTGAGTATAAGAATGCGTTACAGATAGAAGCAGGGAGAAAAATAGTAAATTAAGGGATTTCATAGATTAGGGTTAAGTATACAGATTGTCTGTAAATCTAGCTATTCGTATTTTTTTTGCGCAAATAATAACCTATAAAAATGTAGATAACGGAGTTGTTCCTATTTTAAATCATTTTTGACAGTAAAAACTTCATCAGCGAATGATATTATTCTCTCATAATTATTTTTAGACCTTCATTTGAAATAAAATTTGATTGTCCGTTTTTAGTCATAATCCTGTAATACTTGCTATTACTAGCCTATCGAATAATTTTTCCTCAAAATACCGTCTGTTAAGCTTGTAAACGAACTCGTTTAGGTATAAT